>NZ_JRVL01000171.1:0-2261 GCF_054823985.1 Acinetobacter sp. GN11
GTGTCCACCTCTTGGTCCTACACAATAGTCAACTACGGCACAAGAACAATCACTGTCATAGTATGTTTTAGATTTTTTAGTTTCTGAATGATGAGATTGTGATTTTAAAGCCTGATAATTATGAGATTTAGATGTTCTCATCTTTTGTTTAAAACAATCTTCAGTTTCACACAAAAGTTTCTCGGAGATCCATTGAGGTGATGCCGAATTTAAAGAAATACGTACCCAGTTTCCTTTTTTCTCATAAATATTAACTTTCTTACCCCGTCCGAGTTTTGCTACAACATTACCGTTAGGTTTGTCTCTAATATTAAGTGTATTGGTATTGATATATTTTGACTCTATAACCTCTTCAACTGAACTTTGTGCTTCCTCATTGTTTGAGTTATTTCTTGAAGTATTGTCGTTACCTGAACCAAAGATTCCTAATGCTATAACTCCTGCCGTACCCCAGCCTAAAGTTGATTTTTTCATGTTTTACCTTTTATTTTATATTTTTCTTAAAGTAACAGAGTATAAGAAAAAATGAAAATGGCCTATATAATCAATATTCTAATGATAATAAATATTAAACCGCCATAAGGCGGTTTAAATTAAATATAGTTTGAGTTTAAATTTTCTCTTGGATGAGTTTTTTGCAACGTTCTCTTTCTATTTTCGAAAACTTCTCTAGGGATTCATAACTATTAAATCCTTCCTTTACTGGCACTTTAACTAATTCACGTGCAACCTTCTTCTCATTATTTGTAAGCTTATCAAAGGGAATGTTTTTATTTACTTCATCTTTTGAAAGTCCTGATTTTCGCTGTGTCATCATGATGAACGCCATATCACTAATAATATTGCAATTTTCTTCTCTTTCAACTTCGGCGTTAGCATCAAAAGTAAAGAATAGAAAAAACAGTGGTATAATTTTTAGATATTTCATACCCATATTAGTTAACCGTATATCCAATCTTGACAATATACTATTTTCATCAGTAAATTTAATTAGCAGAGAATCTTTTAAAATTATCATCATTCATACAATAATCTAAACAATCTTTGAGAATACCTACTGCTCTATAAATATATTCAGGCTTTTCTAAAAATACCTGTCCGTTTGCTTGAACCTCTAAGCCAGCTCTCACCAACTCATTTCGGCGAGTATCATCTACAGGCACAATAAACTGAATAGTTGGTCTTTTACGGTTCACATCATATCTAAATAACCAACGGTTATTCTTTCCTTGATATAATACTGAATAGTAACTTTCAGTATCTTTACTTTCCAACTCGACCTCTGGAAATAACTCACCAATAATACGGAAAAGATCTTGCTCTTCCTTGGTGGTAATAATTTTTTCATTGTCTGGATTAACAATGAAATCTTGTTCAACAATTTTTGCTGGTTCTTCATCTACAGTTTTTGGTTCTACTGGCTGAGCAGTAATAATAGTTGGTGATGATAAACCTTTGACTACAGTATCACTAATAGCCTGCTCTACGGCTTGTTTAACAAAAGGTTGTATTGACTCCAAAAATTTAGTATTTAATTGACGAGGAATATTTGCTTGTTGAGCAACATAACGAACAAAATCAATATCGACTTCATTAATACTCTTCTTAATAACTGTTTTAAACTGCTGAATATACTGATTTTCTTCTGCAAAAAAACGTAGCTTTTCAGCATGAAAATTATCGTGTTTAAATTCTGCAAGCTGTACTAACTCTTCAGCCTTATTCTTCGTAAAATCTACAACTAAAAATGGTTTTTCATCCATTACATTTGTATTAATTAGATCTGTAAAGAATCGCCATTCACGTCCATTTGTAATGGCACCAATAGTTACACCTAAACTACTATTAAAATAGCGAGATAATTGTGGAGCATGATTAGTTAAATTTGCAGAATATGATTTTGCTTCAATAAACATGACTGGTTGTCCATTACAATATAAAGCATAGTCAACTCTCTCAGTCGCTTTTACGCCAGGAAAATCAGCAGCAAACTCCGCCAGAACTTTTGTAGGATCGTATGGGCTAAAACCCAAAATATCTAATAGTGGTAAGATTAATGCCTGTTTAGTTGTTTCTTCCGTTGCACAATGTGTCCCTACACGTTTTACATGATCGATATGATTTTAAAGACTTGCTATAAAGTTATCCATTATTTTCCCTAATCGTTGTTATGTAAGTTATTCATCCATATTAACCAATATGTTTCATTTTTCAACAATTAAACAACACTATTTATAAATTAAATATTTACCAAATTTAAT
>NZ_JRVL01000172.1:0-22022 GCF_054823985.1 Acinetobacter sp. GN11
CTCTCCCAAATGAAATTTCATAAGAGATCAAAACATTCTATAAATTAACAATAAAAGATAAAATTATAATTGATAGGCAGTTATTTTAACCCAACAAAAAAACCCTAAGCCGTTAGCTTAGGGGTTTTCGTAGAATCTTAGGATTCTGAATATGGTCCCGAGGGTCGGACTCGAACCGACACGTCATCTCTGACAGCGGATTTTGAGTCCGCCGCGTCTACCAATTTCACCACCTCGGGAGAGGAAGTATGTTTGTGTTGCGTATATTAGCGCGTTTGTAAAACTTGTCAAACCCTAAGTGAATATTATCGTTCACTTTTAGATCACTTAAACATTTTTCATGATTTAGGCCAGAAGCACAGCCATAAAAAAGCGAAAAAGTTTATACTAGGCGCAATTTTTGCGGTGTTTTTTTCTAAATATGCAACTGTCTGACTTTTCCTTTGAATTACCTGATGAACTTATTGCCCGTTACCCTCTCGAATCACGTAGTGCTTCGCGGTTGCTGCACCTAGACTCAAAGGGTCAATATCACGATCACATGTTCACAGACATTATCGATCTGTTCGAAGAAGGTGATCTGCTAGTACTCAATGACACCAAAGTCATGAAAGCTCGACTTAAAGGAAAACGTTCTACAGGCGGTGCTATTGAGATTTTGGTTGAGCGCATGCTGAACCACACCACAGCGTATTGTCATATTAAATCGAGCAACTCGCCTAAAGCAGGTGCTGAACTTTATGTCGGTGCAGATAATATTCCTGTGATTGTACGTGGTCGTCACGAAAATTTATTTGTCGTTGAGTTTTCACAACCAATTTTGCCTGTCCTTGAGCAATATGGTCAGTTACCTATTCCGCCTTACTTTAACCGTGAAGTAGAAGAAATTGACACTGAACGCTATCAAACGGTTTTTCATAATCCTGAAAAAATTGCCAGTGTTGCCGCACCCACTGCAAGCTTACATTTTGATGAAGAATTATTAGCAAAGTTAGAACAAAAAAATGTTCAAAAAACCTTTGTGACTCTTCACGTTGGTGCCGGCACATTTATGCCCGTTCGTACTGATGACATTACCAACCATATCATGCACAGTGAATGGTGTGATGTTCCTCAAGAAACAATTGATTTAATTTTGGCGACTAAAGCACGCGGAAATAAAGTGATTGCTGTTGGTACAACTGCGACACGTGCCTTAGAAAGTGCAGCCCAAGCACACGGCGGAAAAATCGCAGCTTGGACTGGTGACACACAAATCTTTATCTATCCTGGCTATGAGTTCTGCATCGTAGACCGTTTAATTACCAACTTCCATTTGCCAGAGTCTACTCTGCTCATGTTGGTATCAGCACTATCAAATCGAGACAACATTTTGGCTGCCTATGAGCATGCAGTTAAAAGCAGCTATCGTTTCTTTAGTTATGGCGACGCAATGCTGGTTGATAAATTAGAAGTTTAAAAATTATGGTTGAGTTAAACCATATCGATTATTGAAAAGGTTTAACTCAATCCAAATACTTACAACAAAAAATAATGAATTTAGCTCTGTGAGTTGCAGAAATTTATCTATAAAACTCAGACATCAATTTTTTAAATAAAAATTCCAAATTTAGAAATATTTTGTATTTATCTCTTTCAATTTAAAAGATAATCTATAAATAGCTCTTTATGATAATGAACTCATTACTTTCATGCCAATCGATACTGTACAAGAAGCTCTTCATATAAGACGCAAAAAAAATACACAGGTTTTTCGCAATATTGCTCGACTTTGGGATGCTGGACAAAAATCTCATTCAGCCCAAGATCTTTTAGATGCTTTACATCCATGGCGTGAAGATCACAACCTTCGCTTTTTTAATGTGCTCCCCTATTTACTCGCCATTTGCAGCATCACAACATTGGCCTTTGGCTATTTTCTTCATCCACATATTCAATATATTTGGAGCTTTTTAGGTGCCTTTTTAACGGGTTTTTTAGCGTATTTACTCTATCAATCTCAAGAACCCTTAACACAAGTTATTCGTTATCTAGAACAACGCATGGTGATTTTGCGTTACGGTTTACAGTTTCAGCAGTTACCAGCTTATCTTCCCATTCATGCTCAGCCAGTTTTAGTTCTGAGTAAATTAAAACAGTATTTCCCTCTGTTTAACCGAGGGACTGAGTCTAACGAAATCACTCAGTTTGCTTCGGCTACATGGAACGATGGAGTAACCGATCATCAGGTCTTGCTCTTTCAATATCATTACGTTAATGAAATCCCTATTATTCAAGACCAAAATAGCGATAAAAAAATTATAAAAGAAATTCATAAAGACTTATGGGGCGCTTTTATATTTCAAATACCAGCTTTGGGTATTGCTGTTAGCAATCAACGTTCTCGTTTTTTTACTCCCTACAGCAGTAAATGGCAAAGTAGCGATATTTTAATTAACCAAGAACTTAATATTTTTGGGGTTAATCAACACCAGTTAGCCAAAGAGGTCAGCCCAAGCTTAACTTTAAAATTAAATGATTTTTTTCAGCACTTTAAAGGTGATTTAATTTATCATCACGAAGAACAAATTTTGTGTTATCTGGGTGAGCAAAATCTTTTTCAGACCACCAGTAAGCAAAGTGAAATTCATGATGTTTCAGCATTGCGTGGGCACTTACGTACCATGACCATGCCGCAATATGAAAAATTTCAGCAATTAATGTTGAACTTAATTAAATAAATCTCTCGTATTACTTGATTGTCGTCTCATTAAAAAATGAGAAGTCAAAAAGTACATTGAGGGAATAACAATAAGGAACTGACCATGACTGGTTTATTTATTTTCTTGGGGATTTTTGTTGTACTGATCGTCTGGGGCGTTCACATCCGCAATACCATTGTACGTTATTTTAATGCGACTAAACGCGCTTGGTCTGAGGTTGCCAATTTCGAACGTCAAAAAGTAAAGACTTTAGAGGCGCTTGAGACAACACTTAATCAATATACTCATTTTGAAAAATCGACATTAGAAAAAGTCACTGAATTACGTCAGCAAATTCTTAATTTAAATGTGAATAACACTGATATTTCTCAGCTCCAACAAATCGAGAAAATGAGCAAAGAATTGATTCGCAGCTTAAATATTGTTGTTGAAAACTACCCTGAGCTTAAAGCGGATTCACTCTATAGCAAGATGATGGACGACATTCAGGAACAAAACGAAAATGTGGGTGCGGCGATTACTATTTTTAACCGTAATGTCGAGCTATTCAACAACCAGATTGAAGTATTCCCTAACAATCTCATTAACACCTTAACTTTATCCAAGAAAGCGATTCGCCCTTTTAAGGATAATCTTGTTAATGAAAATTTTGACTATAAACCTAATTTTTAATAGGAAAAAAACAGCCCCTAACCTGTCGGAAATTTAATCTATTTTATAGCCAGCTACATTTAGTAGTAGAACTACATCGCAGAATCAAGGAAAATAGCTCTCTTTTTAGCAGCGAACTGTTTCTTCGCCTCTGCTCGTGTTCAGGATTTTTAGATGAAGTTTGAAAAATTAGGTCAGTCGGGGCGCGCCCGTCGTGGTCGTTTAACTTTAGAGCATGGTGTTGTTGAAACACCTGTTTTTATGCCAGTGGGGACTTACGGCACAGTCAAAGGTATGCTACCACGTGATATCGAAGACATTCAGGCACAAATTATTTTAGGAAATACCTTCCATTTATATTTGCGTCCGGGTCTTGAAGTGATTAAAGAACACGGCGGTTTGCATAACTTTATTAAATGGGATAAGCCAATTTTGACTGACTCTGGCGGTTTCCAGGTTTTTAGTCTTGGCGCAATGCGCAAAATCAAAGAGGAAGGTGTTACGTTCCGCTCGCCGATTGATGGTTCAAAAGTATTTTTATCGCCTGAAATTTCTATGGAAATTCAGCAGGTCTTGAACTCTGACATCGTCATGATTTTTGATGAATGTACACCTTATCCTGCAACTCATGAAGAAGCACAAAAATCATTGCAGCTTTCTTTACGCTGGGCAAAACGTTGTAAAACCCATCATCATGATGAACTCAAAAATAAGAATGCGTTATTTGGCATTATTCAAGGCGGTATGTATGAAGACTTACGTGATGAGTCTTTAAATGGCCTTCTTGAAATTGGCTTTGATGGTTATGCGATTGGCGGCTTATCTGTAGGTGAACCTAAAGATGAGATGATCAAAGTTTTAGATTATCTACCAAGCAAAATGCCACAAGACAAACCGCGTTACTTGATGGGCGTTGGTAAACCGGAAGATATCGTTGAAGCGGTGCGCCGTGGTGTCGATATGTTCGACTGTGTAATGCCAACCCGTAATGCGCGAAACGGTCATTATTTTGTCACTGATGGTCTGGTACGTATTCGTAATAGTAAATATCGCCATGACCAAAGTCCGCTCGATCCACATTGCGATTGCTACACTTGTAAGAACTTTACCCGTGCTTATCTATTCCATCTTGAAAAATGTGGAGAGATGTTAGCGTCTATGCTCGGTACCATTCATAACTTACGTTATTACCAACGTTTAACTGAAGGTATGCGTGATGCATTAGAGAATGGCACATTTGATGAATTTGTTCAGGACTTCTATGCCCGTCGTGGTTTAGAAGTTCCACCATGTCCGGTTGATGAATAAGCCCGATTTGCGCTCAACCTCAAGACAAGGTAAATTGCAAAACGAATTAGGATTATGTCAGGTATCTGACTCATATTTTTAACTTTAGGAAATCAAAATGAGCTTTTTAATTTCTGCTGCACATGCAGCACCGGCAGCTGGCCCAACTACAGGTATTTTGCCAAACATCTTGATGATTGTTGTATTCGTTGCAATCTTTTATTTCTTAATTTGGCGTCCTCAAGCAAAGCGTGCTAAAGAGCACCGTTCTTTAATCGAAAGCTTAGGTGTAGGTAGTGAAGTTGTGTTCGCTGGTGGTTTAATGGGCAAAGTGACCAAAATTGAAGGTGACTATGCAGTTGTTGAACTTAGCCGTGGTGTAGAAGTAAAAATTCAGCGTGCCAGCGTAATTTCAGTATTACCTGAAGGCACTCTAAATAACCTTTAATCATAAAACAGTCGTGCTTTAGCACGACTTTTTCATTTAAGAAGAAAGCGAATGCGTTACCCTGCATGGAAATATTTACTGATTCTGGTTGTTCTGGTAGTCAGTACATTATACGCACTGCCTAGTCTATATCCGGATGAGCCCGCCGTTCAAATTTCCGGTGCCAAAGCTGGTACCCAAATTGATCAAAGTGTGGTGCAAAAAGCAGAGCAAATTTTAAAAACAGCAAATATTGCAAATCACGATAATACTTTTACAAATAATGCTGCCCTCTTGCGTGTCAGCTCTTCTGAAGCGCAGTTGAAAGCAAAAGAAGTATTACGCCGTGACTTAGGTGATCAATATGTTGTCGCCCTAAACCTTGCACCAACCACACCGGAATGGCTGCAAAAGATTGGCGCAAAACCAATGAAACTTGGTTTGGACTTACGTGGTGGTGTCCACTTCTTGCTTGAAGTAGATATGGACAAAGCCGTTGCCCAACGTATGGAAACCTCTGCCACCGATTTGCGTCGTCAGTTCCGTGAAAACAAAATCAAATTTAATAGTCTTACATTAACAAACAATGTAATCACTGTTCAATTTGCTGACAATGCTGACCGTGATGCAGCAATGGATTTTTTACGTCGTAATGGGAATGAATATACCCAACAGGCATTAGCAAGCTCTACAGGTTCTACTTTAAAGCTTTCTTATACTGATGTACGTCGTCAAGAAATCCAGTCGTATGCGGTAAACCAAAACTTAACAACATTACGTAATCGTATTAACGAACTTGGTGTTGCAGAAGCATTGGTACAAAGTCAGGGTAGCAACCGTATTGTTGTTGAATTACCGGGTGTGCAAGATACAGCTGAAGCTAAACGTGTTTTAGGCCGTACTGCAAACCTCGAATTCCGTTTAGTTTCTGACTCAAATGATCAATATATTGACCCATATACAGGTAAATATAATGGTCAACCTTTACCTCCGGGCACAGAAGTTTTTGCTTATGAGTCTTTAGATAGCGGTCGTCAACTTTTGTTGCAACGTAACCGTATCTTGACTGGTGAGCGTGTTCAAAATGCAAGCTCTGGCTTTAGCCAAGATTCTGGTGGTGCCGAGGTAAATATTACCCTCGACAGTGCTGGTGGTAAGCTTATGTCCGATGCAACTCGTAATGCTGTTGGTAAACGCATGGCGGTATTGTTCATCGAAAATAAGCAAAAAATTACTTATGTCACAGATCCTAAAACTGGTGCACAAACAGAAGTTCGTACTCCATACACTGAATCTGTAGTCATCAATGCTGCAACAGTTCAAGCCGTTTTAGGTTCAACTTTCCGTATTACTGGTTTAAGTTCTCCTCAAGAAGCATCAGAACTTGCATTAATGCTACGTGCAGGTGCTTTGGCTGCGCCAATGTATTTTGTTGAAGAACGTGTAGTTGGTCCAAGTCTTGGTCAAGAAAACATTGATAAAGGCGTATTATCAACTCAAATCGGCTTCTTGCTTGTTGCAATCTGGATGGTGGTTTTCTTCCGTCTATTCGGTTTAATCGCTAACTTTGCACTTGTTGTTAACTTAGCAATGATTTTAACAGTCATGTCATGGATTGGGGCTTCCCTCACCTTACCGGGTATTGCTGGTATCGTTATTACCATTGGTATGGCGGTCGATTCTAACGTATTGATCTGTGAACGTATTCGAGAAGAAATGCTCTGGGGAGCCTCGCCCAAGCAGGCCATTGTGGCCGGTTATGATCGAGCCTATAACACCATTTTTGACTCGAACTTAACGACGTTCCTCGTTGCTTTCATTTTGTTTGCAATTGGTTCAGGCACAATTAAAGGTTTCGCAGTAACATTAATGATTGGTATTGTGTGTTCGATGTTTACTTCAATTACAGTGACTCGCGCAATTGTACAAATCATTTATGGTAAACGCCGTAACTTGAAAAAGTTGAGCATTTAAGGAGATCGATGATGACTAAAATGACTCAACAAGATTCAAAACAATATACTCGTCCGGATGATGCAAAAATCATCCCGTTCATGAAGATTGCCAAACCTGCGGCAATCTTCTCGATCCTGATTACGTTGGCGAGTATTTTCTTTATTGCAACTAAAGGTCTTAACCTCGGTTTGGATTTTACAGGTGGTGTTTCTGTCGAGTTAAACTACGCTCAACCAGCAAATCAGTCTGAAGTTGTTCAGGCACTCGGTAAAGCTGGTTTTAAAGATGCGGTAGTACAAACACTGGGTAGTAATAAAGACTTAATCGTGCGCATGCCTGTACAAGATATTAAGGTCGAAGACCTTAGTAATGCCATCAATAAGGCTGTGCAATTACCAAACAATGCTGCAGTAGTTCATAAAGTGGACTCTGTTGGCGGTCAAGTCGGTAACGAGCTGTATGTTCGTTCTGCTGGTGCAGTTGCCCTTGCACTTATTTTAATGTTGATCTACGTGACGATCCGTTTCGAGTTTAAACTCGCGATGGGTGCAGTGATGTCTTTATTCCACGACATCATCATTATTATTGGTGCTTTTGCATTATTCCAGTGGCCGTTTGACCTTACGGTTTTAGCTGCGGTACTTGCTGTTATTGGCTTCTCGCTTAACGATAACATTGTAGTGTCAGACCGTATCCGTGAAAATTTCCGTAAAATTCGTGGAGCGACTCCTCGTGAAATCGTCGATATTGCTTTAACTGAAACTTTACGTCGTACCATTCATACATCCATGACCTTAATGCTAGTCGTTCTAGCAATGATGTTCTTAGGTGGTGATGGCTTACACTGGTTCTCTGTTGCAATGTTTGTCGGTATCTTTGTAGGTACTTATTCTTCAATTTATATCGGTACAGCTTTTGCCTTATGGCGTGGTCTTAACCGTCAAGACTTCATCGTTCAAGTTAAACCTGAATTTGAAGATGACATTCCTTAAGTTGGATAAAGTAAGACATATAAAAAAACCGCGATTAATTCGCGGTTTTTTATTTAAAACATATTATTTACGGCGCAATGCATCCGAAATTGCTTCAACCAACTGTTGAGAAATTTCTTGTTTAGATGCTTTCTCTAACTCACGCTTTTTCATGTGATAGTTTTCAGCGAAGAAAACTGTCATCGCATTTTCATCAGAAGCAAAACCAATATCTGCACGAGACACATCGTTACATGCAATCATATCGAGTTTTTTAGCAACCAGTTTTCCTGCCGCATATTCTTCAACATTTTGTGTTTCAGCTGCAAAGCCCACCATAAATGGACGTTTTTCCTGACCTGCAATGGTTGCCACAATATCTGGATTTTTTACAAGGGAAACATTTAACTCATCCCCTGCTTTCTTAATTTTATGCTCGGCAACTTCTGCTACGCGATAGTCAGCGACTGCGGCAGTTGCAATGAAGATATCACAGCCTGTTTCTAACGAGTTCATACTGATATCTAACATTTGTCGTGCTGAGGCAACATTTACTCTTTTTACACCATTCGGTGTATCTAAACTTACAGGTCCAGCAATCAGAGTCACTTGTGCACCAGCAGCGTAACAAGCAGCCGCTAAAGCAAAGCCCATTTTACCGGTACTATGGTTCGAGATATAACGAACAGGGTCAATCGCTTCACGCGTTGGCCCAGCGGTAATCACAACTCGCTTACCTGCCAACAACCCAAATTTTTCAGCGATTGCACGTTGAGCCTGATGGAAATAGCCAGCCACTTGCTTAGCAATTTCTTCTGGTTCTGGCATACGCCCTAACCCAACATCACCACACGCCTGCTCACCCGCATCTGGCATGATCACATGCACGCCATCTTCGACCAAGGTTTGTAAATTTCGTTGTGTAGCTTTGGCCGCCCACATTTGCTGATTCATGGCAGGTGCAACCCATACAGGAGATTTTGTTGCCAAAAATACTGTGCTGAGCAAGTCATCTGCTAAACCATGCGCAAATTTTGCCAAAGTATCGCAACTTGCAGGCGCAACCAGTAATAAATCAGCCCAACGTGCTAATTCAATATGTCCCATTCCAGCTTCAGCCGCTGGGTCTAAAAGTTCAGTATGGACAGGATTACCAGAAAGAGCCTGAAAAGTTAGTGGAGTAATAAATGCCTGAGCACCATGTGTCATGACCACACGCACATCAAAGCCATAATCTTTGAGGCGGCGGACTAAGATGGCACTTTTATAGGCAGCAATTCCGCCAGTAACAGCTAAAACGATGTTTTTATGAGGAATAACACTTAGATCAAAGCTCACGAACAGGATACCTTACTGTTGCAGTGGCGCTCACAATAGCATTAAATACGCGCAGACCCAAGATTGATTGGGCAAACAAAATAAAATTTTAAGCGAATTATGCTGGGGAATATGAATACTTCTATTAAAAATTGGCCCGAACAAGAGCGGCCAAGAGAACGGTTATTACAACAAGGCCCTCAAAGTCTCTCTGATGCAGAGCTATTGGCGATTTTTCTTCGCTCAGGCTCGCGACAACATTCAGCAGTCGAATTGTCACGTTTACTCATTCAACATTTTGGTAGCCTAAATGCAGTATTTGATTCATCGTTAAGTGACCTAACTCAATTTAACGGAATTGGAGCAACGAAATACTCTCAATTACTGGCAGTCAAAGAACTCGGACGGCGTTATCTCGATCATCACTTTCAGAAAAATAATCTTAGTCTTCACTCTTCTGATTTAGTTTTGGATTATTTGCGCTATGAATTAAAAGGCGAGAAACAAGAAGTCTTTGCTGTGCTGTGTCTAGACCCAGAATTAAGAAAGCTCCATTTTAAAAAGCTATTTTTTGGTTCTGTGCAACATTGTGCAGTCTCGGTCAATCAAACCTTACGCTACGCCTTACAACAACATGCTTGTCAGCTCGTGATTGCACACAATCATCCATTTGGTTCAGCACAACCTTCTGCTGAAGATATTGCCTTAACTCAACAACTAGAACATGCATGTCAACTTGTCGAAATACATCTCTTGGATCATTTTATTATCTCTCCCGAAGGAAGCTTTTCATTTGCTGAACAACAACTGCTCAACCCCGCCACAAGATCAGTTCAATAATATTGACAAAACTTAACTAAGCCTAGAATATCGAAACAAAAATAGTGATGCTTAAAATAAAATGATTGTTCGTGATCAACCTAGTATTTTCAAAGTTTTATTCTCTTGGCGAGGGACGATTTTACCCAAAATTCTCCCCTCCTTAGGGTTTGTTATGTTGATCTCGGCAATCATTGGTGGCGTAGAATACATCAACCTTTATCGCTTTCCAGAAATTCCTTTGGTTGGTTTTACTCTGATTGGTGTCGTTCTTTCTATTTTCTTAGGATTTAAAAATACTGCGTGTTATGACCGTTGGTGGGAAGCCCGAAAATTATGGGGCGTTTTAATTGCAACTTCACGCCATTTTGATCGTGACTGCCGGATTTTGACTCAGGCCCGCCGTGAACGTGTCATTCAACATGTGATTGTTTTTGCTAATGTGTTACGTGATCGTTTACGTCGTCAGACTGCGAATCCAACTGAGTTAATACAAACCAGTGGTATGAGCCAGCAAGCACTCACCCAACTCTATCAGCAAAATAATGCCCCTCAATACACGCTGAGCCTCATTCACTGGGAATTATTACAAGCACTTAAAGAAGGTGAAATCTCTGACATCATCTATGCGCAGATGAATAAAAATGTTTCAGATTTAAGTGTTGTGCAAACTGGCTGTGACCGAATCGCCAATACACCAATTCCATTTGCTTATTCAGTTTTGCTCAATCGCACTGTTTATTTTTTCTGTTTTATGTTGCCGTTTAGTCTTGGTTCATTGCTTGGTTTAGCAACACCTTTACTGGTTGGAATTTTGGCATATACATTCTTAGGACTTGATGCACTAAGCTCGGAAATTGAAGAGCCTTTTGGTACTCAAAGTAATGATTTACCTTTAGACGCCATGGTACGTAGTATCGAAATTGAACTTTTAGGAACACTAGGCAAGCCTACACCTCCTCCAATTCAAGCTCAAGATAATAACTTGCTCTAAAGCAATATTTAGAGAAAACGCTCCCAAACACCTTGCTGATTAGCCGTTGGTTTAGGAGTATTTCCCAATTTAATCCATGGCATATTTTCACCATGAAAATCGCTGCCAATCGATACGGCCAATTGATATTGCTCAATCATCCGATCAACCATATGACGAGTAGATAATGTTTCCATGGGTGGAGGTAGCTCAATTGCATCTCCACCTGAGGTCGCGAACAATTCAATTAAATATCGCACATTAGTAGCAGATAAATCGTAACGGGTTGGATGAGCTAAAACTGCTAACCCTTTACTTTCATGAATCATGTCAATTGTTTCTTTTAACCCTAAACCTTCAAATTTTACAAAAGCACGTCTTCCCTCTTTTAAGAAACGATCAAATGCTTGTTGAGGACGGGTTACAACTTTCTTTTCGACCAATGTTTTAGCAATGTGAGTTCTTGTCACTCGATCAGCCTGATTTTCCACTTTGGCAAGAACATCGTCATAAATTTGAAAACCAATACATTTTTCTAATAAATCACAAATTACTTGAGCTCTTTGCGCTCGTACTCTTTTTTGTTGTTCTAATGCTTCTAAAATTGGTGCTTCATCTTGCATGTTTAAAGCAACAATATGTACGCCATAACTCTTTTTGGTTGTTAGGCGTGACCACTGACTTGAAATTTCTGTACCAGAAATGATTTTTAAATCATGGCCTTGTGCAGCAATTCTAGCTCGCTGTAACCCATCCATTGTATCGTGGTCAGTTAAAGCTAAAGTATGCAAATTCACATCAATAGCAGCTTGCACCAGTAATTCCGGAGACAAAGTTCCATCAGAAATATTGCTATGTGTATGTAAATCTATGCCTTGCATCTTTTATACTATGCCATTCACCAAACCTGATCAGATACTCTAACATGAAAGCACTTCTGGACTTTGTTCCATTAATTATTTTCTTCTATTTATATAAAACAGTTGATCCAGCTAACGCACAGCATCCTTTACTTAAATTGATCGGGTCTGCTGGTGGTGTCGATAATAATAATATTCTTGTAGCAACTACTGGCTTAATTATTTCAATGCTTGTGGTATATGGTGCCCTATTTGTTTTCCAAAAATTCCGTCTAGATAAACAACAGTGGTTCGTATTGTTTATGACTGTAATTTTTGGTGGCATCACCCTCATGTTAAGTGATGATTTTTATATTCGCCTAAAAGCTGCAATTTTGAATTTGGTTTTTGCAGGCGCATTCTTGGTTTCACCTTGGTTTGGTAAAGATCGTAAACCTCTTATAAGACGTTTATTTGACCCTATTTTAGAGTTAAGTGAAAAAAGTTGGAAAAATCTAAACTTCGCTTGGGCAGTCATGTTTGTAGTGATGTCTTGTTTACACGTGTTCTTTGCATTTTTATTTCACGGCGGAAAATATTGGGGTGAATTTACTGCATTTGGTGACATGATTGTCATGTTTTCATTTATCATTATTCAGTTCATTATTTTACGTAAGCATTTTAAGTCACCAGACGCTTAAAGTGGTTCCTGATTGATTATAGAGATACGATTACATGCCTTTTTTTGTTCTAAGCTGTACCGATAACGAAGGAACTTTAGAGAAGCGCTTAGCAGTACGCCCTCAGCATATTGAACGTTTGCAAAAACTTGATGATGAAGGCCGCCTTGTTACAGCGGGAGCTATGCCAAAAGACCCCAATGATCCTCAGGCAGGTTTTTATGGCAGCACCATGATTGTTGAATTCGACAGTCGCGAAGCATTAGATGAATGGTTAAAAGAAGAGCCATTTCTCAAAGAAGGCATCTATGCCCACATTGATGTAAAACCGTTTAATAAAGCATTTCCAAAAGGGTAATCGCATGCAGCCTGCAATCAAAAGCTTTCTTGGCTTGTGTTTGATATGTTCAACTGCTGGAGCAGTTGAACCTGCTGCAACACCAGCAACAACTCCTCCAAGCACGCCTTCAACTCAGGCACCTAAACCCGCTCCTACAGCACCAACAGGTGTAAAAACAGCCACTACAACTCAACCACTTACGGCTGAACAGCTTGTAAAAAATAAACAACAGCAAGATGCGAAAATCAAAGCTTTAGTTCAAGATCAAGCATCTCGTTTAAAACAGTTAGAACACGCCAATCTTGAAGCACTCGCCCAGAACCAAGAGTTACAGTTAAAAAATGATAGCCTCTCTGTTCAGGTTCAAGTCTTACAAAGCGAACGTAGTGCGCAAATGTTTTTATATGGCGCTGTTACCTTAGCTGGTGGCGTATTGCTAGGATTTTTTATCGCTAGTTATATTCATACAAAACGTCGACGCCAGTGGTAAATCCAAGCAACTTATTAAACTAAATGAACGTATCAAACCGTATACAAACAGCAGAACTGGACTGGGAACTCATCGATGGTATCGAGGTTCCCGTTTCCAAACAATTTGGTGATGTCTATTTCTCTAAAGATAATGGCTTACTTGAAACACGACATGTTTTTCTAAATGGTAACGACTTATCAGAACGCTTAGCCAATCTAAAAGATTTTGAATATTTCAGTGTAGGAGAAACTGGTTTTGGTACTGGTTTGAACATTCTTGCACTCTGGCAACTTTGGCAACAGGTCCGTCCAGACAATCAAAGTCATTTACATGCCATAAGTGTTGAAAAATTTCCATTAAATAAAGCTGACCTGATTCGTGCTTTAAATGTCTGGGATGAGCTTAAACCACTTGCAGAGCAGTTAATTGAACAATATCCGCTCCCTATTGCAGGATGTCATCGCTTAACTTTTCCCAACGAGCGTTTTAGCATCGACTTATGGTTAGGAGATGCACAAGATATTTTCCCAAGCATGGCTAAAACGAAAGCAGTAAATGCTTGGTTTTTAGATGGCTTTGCACCCTCTTGCAATCCAGAGCTATGGGAACAAAACGTTTTAAGCCATATCGTACGTCTTTCTGACTATGGCAGTACATTTTCCTCTTTTAGTGTCGCGGGTGTTTTAAAACGTGGGCTAAAAGAGCATGGTATTAGTATTTCCCGTCCACGTGGTTTTCGACATAAACGGGAAATGCTCAAAGCAATATGGAACCCACCTCAATCTGATGATGAGTCCTTAGAATTAGACCAAGTTCACTCATTAGGTAACAAACAACAGCATATTGCGATTATAGGAGCTGGTGTAGCAGGTTTAACTACGGCGTGGGCATTTGCAGCACGCGGGCACCAAATAACTCTATATGAGCAAACAAAAGCATTATCTGGCGCTTCTGGAAACCCTTTGGCATTGCTTAATCCTAAACTATGTCCGATTGAACAAAGCCATGAACATCTCATGACTTTAAGTTGGCAACATGCCTTAAATTTTTATAAAAATTTTCAAGCATTCCGTCCACTTCAAATACAACAAATCACATTGAAAAATGCAGATGAACTTCTCGATCTTGTAAATCAATATCCAGCTGATGTTGTTACCCATTCAACAAACTCACTTGAAACTACATACTCAAGTGTTTCACTGACCGAAGCGGGTTCTGTTTCACCACATCAACTACGTGATGAAATTTTGAAACACCCTTTAATTGCTCTAAAAATTGTCCATGTCAAAGCACTGGTTCCTTTTGAAAATAAAGTTCAATTGCAGGCTGGTAATGAGGTTATTGCTGAAGCAGACCATGTTGTTGTGTGCTGTGCTCGGGAAAGTGCTGCTTTATTTGAAAGCTATCCACAGTTAAAACCAATACGCGGACAAGTGAGCTGGGTTAATAATTCTTTTGCTCCCCTACCTTTAAATGAAGCTTATAGCTATGGGGGGTATTGCATGCAGCTTGATGCCTCACAGATGATTCTAGGTGCGTCTTTTTACCCAAATCGTGAAGATCAAGATGTACTTACCGACGACCATGTGCATAACTTTGAATTAATCCACAGCGTATTTCCTGAATATGCAGAAAAGTTACCATCAACTTCGATATGGCAAGGCCGTGCATCTATCCGCGCACAAAGCTTAGATTATTTCCCGCTGTTAGGAAAAATGCAGGAAAATAGCCGAATTGCTACTTTTGCTGGTCTGGGTTCTAAAGGCTTTCTATTTGCTCCACTATGCAGCGAAATCTTAGTTGCGCAGATATTAGGAGAAGCTTGTCCTGTACCGGACCGCCTATTACAGAAATTGAATCCTCAAAGATTCCAAAAAAAAGTAAAAGCTAAAAAGCCGTATTTCAAACCACAGTAGTTCTCTTCAATAAAAAAGCACCCTAAGGTGCTTTTTTTTATGCGCCCTGCTCTAGAGGCAAGCCGGCATCACGAGCTGCACGAGTCCCCCCCATCAGCACGACATATTCACGCGAGGCATCCAATCCTTCTAGTGTCTCAGCTGCACGAGGAGCTTTGCTACCACCACCACATAAAATATAAATCGGCTGACCCGCAGAGACCTGGTTCAAAATATCAGCATTCAAATCATTAATCGGGCGATTTACCGCACCTTTAACATGCCCTTCTGCATAAGCATTTGTATCACGGACATCCCAGATAACAGCATTTTCTGGGAATTCAAATGTTGTAATTTCTTGTTTACGGATCATTGTGCACTCCTTTGATGTAAACAACACTTGGCAAATGAAGAAAACCCTCTTAGCATCTCAAATATTCTTTCCCTTTGTAAAGGTCTAAACTATGCCTTCTTTCGATATTGTCTCTGAATTAGAGATTTTTGAAGTTAATCACGCTGTACAGAACACACAAAAAGAGATTGCAACACGTTTTGACTTTCGTGGTCATGATGTTTCAGTCGAAATAAACGAAAAAAATAAAGAAATTAAAATCAGTACCGAAAGTGATTTCCAGTGTGAACAGGTTTACAACATGTTAGAAAATCATTTTTATAAACGTAAAATTGATGTGCAAGCACTTGATCCACAAAAAGCGGCTGCTTCAGGCAAAAACTTTGTACAAGTGATTAAACTTAAAGATGGTCTTGACTCAGATACTGCAAAAAAAATTAATAAAGCCATTAAAGAAAGTGGCGTTAAAGTGCAATCTTCTATCCAAGGCGACAAAATTCGTGTAACGGATAAAAAGCGTGACACTTTACAACAAGTCATGAATTTTTTACGTGAACAACAATTTGGTGTGCCATTGCAGTTTAATAACTTTAAAGACTAATCTCTTGTCGTGACATTCAAAGCTAAGGTAAATCCATGTCTCAATCCAACCGTCTATCAAAACTGGTAAAAGCGACTTCAAAATTCCCTAAAGGTATTCGGAGTACGCTTTGGAGCAAGGCGTTTGGTCGTATCGTGCCAATGGTGGGTACAGCAAATATCCGCTATCTGGAAGTAGACTCAAACCACGTTACTGTCCGCTTAGAAAACCAAAAAAATATGCAGAATCATATTAAAGGAGTCCATGCTGCGGCGATGGCTCTTTTAGCAGAAACTGCAACAGGTTTTCTAACCGGTTTACATATTCCTGATAACCGCATTTTATTAATCAAATCATTGCATGTAGATTATTTAAAAGTAGTTGAAGGCGGTTTGACTGCTACAGCAACATTGTCTGCTGAACAGCAAAAGTTTATTGCAGATAATGAGAAAGGTGAACTTGTGATTCCGGTTACTGTCATTGATGATGCGGGCAATGAACCAATCCACTGCCAAATGCTGTGGGCATGGTTACCTAAACGTAAGAAATAATAACTAATCTAAAGTACTTTTAGATTTTTATTTGCCTCAAGATATAAAAAATTATTTTTTGTATCTTGAGGTCAAAATGAAAAAAATACTGATTCTTTCCTCTTTGTTTAGCAGTTTAATATTTACAACAATAACGATTTATGCGACTGAACCTCACGTTAAAACCAGTAAATTAACTTCGACAAAATCAGAAGCGATAGATAAAGTAAGCGCTCAAAACAAAAGAATAGTCATCGACTTTTATGAAGGCATCTTTTTAAAACATAAAGTCAAAGAATATGCAGACCGTTATATTGGTCAACAATACATTCAGCACAATCCTAATGTGCCAGATGGGAAAGCACCTTTCGTTAATTTCTTCACTGAAAAATTCCAAAAGAATCCTCAAGCTAAAAATGAGATTAAACGTGCGATTGCTGAAGGTAATCTTGTCGTTTTACATGTCCATTCGACTGAAAATGAAAAAGATCGAGGAAGAGCGATTGTTGATATATTTCGTGTCGAAAATGGAAAAATCGTAGAGCATTGGGATGTGATACAAAATATTCCAGAACAAAGCAAAAATACCAATACGATGTTTTAATTTCTAAAAATTAATTTTTCTTTTGTATAAAGATTAAAGCCTGAATACTGATATTCAGGCTTTCTAAGTTTATTGAGTATCTAAAAACTTTTGTCTTGCTTCTTCTGGTATTTGACGCTTATTACCCTTTACATCCACTGCTACAAAGGTAAAGACTCCTTCAGTAATACGTATTGGCTCACGAGAGTCATCATGACTATCCCAAACTTCAATTTGCATCTGAATAGAAGTATTTCCAACTTTTAAGATTTTGGTATAGCAGCTAATGACAAAGCCAACCTTTACCGGAACCAAAAAGGTCATCTGATTAATGGAAATCGTAGCACAGCGGCCACGACTGAAACGTTCTGCGTGAATTGCTCCAGCCAAGTCCATTTGTGACACAATCCATCCACCAAACACATCACCACTCCAGTTTGTATCTGCTGGCATGGCAATCGTTTGTAAAGATAAAATTCCTTCTGGTTTGGTATAAGCTTCTGACACCTTAGCTCCCGAAATTCGTTTGAAGTTGTTGATCGAGCCACTGCTGCAATTCAGGCGCACGTAATGCACCGCTAATACGCGCGACCTCTGTCGTTTTATTCATTAAGACAAGTGTCGGAATACTTCTCACATGAAAAGCTTGGCTCAAGCGAGGAGATTCTTCGGTATCAATCTTGGCAAAGATAACGCCTGGATTCTGTTTTGCGACCTGCGCAAAATGTGGCGCCATCATTTTACAGGGTCCGCACCATTCTGCCCATAAGTCTATGAGAATAGGTAAATCACTATTCGTGATGTAGTTACTAAAATTTTGCTCGTTTAGCTCAATAGGTGCAAGCGGTAGTAATGGCTGATGACATTGCCCACAGCTTGGTTGCTCAGGAAGTTTTTCTTCCGGAACTCGATTTTTTGCACCGCACGATGCACATACAATAATCATTTACATCACTCCTATATGCTGATGTAAAAATTCTAATTGGGTTATCACTGCTTTTTCAAACCATAAACCGTGATAGATATCAAAATGTTTCATATCCCACTCATGATAACTCACAAAAGGTGCAATATTTGTCGCAGCTTCGCGACTGGACTCAATAGGAATAAGTGAATCTTTTTGAGCCGCAATAAATAAAACTGGAATATTAATCTGGCGTACAACTTGAATTGGACGGTATCGCATCAAATTAAAAAAGACACGAGCTGGGACTTCCCCACTCCAATAATATTCAGGATTTACAATTGATAGATAACCATAATAACTATCTGCTGTAGGCATAAAGCATAAATTTTGTTGATCGACGACAGGTAATCTCTTTGGATTAAGTCCCATTTTTGATCCCATATAATCCTGACTCGACAACTTCAATGCTTGAGGATAACGTTGCAAAGGATAGAGCTTGGCAGTTTCAGCGCCATCTACATAAGGAATTTGTACTAAGATTGCCTGAATATTCTTTAATTCAGAAGCTAGGCTTAGCGCATATCCACCACTTAAAGAAGTTCCCCACAGCACAATCCTTCGGTTATCTACAAGCTTACAGGTCGAAGCATATTGAATAACGGTCTTCCAATCTTCTAATTGGGAATTGATTGAGACCATTTCTCTAGGCTTGCCAGTGCTCCCACCCCAATATCGATAATCAAACAAAATAACAGCATAACCTGCTTGAGCGAACCGCTGAGCATATTGGATTAATTTAAATTGACGCAACGCTGCAAAACCATGGGCCATAATAATTACGGCAGATTTCTTATTAGTTTTAGGAATATAAAAATCAGCTGCGATCGTTTCCTGACCACATGGAACATATAAAGGCTCAACCGTATAAGCGTGCATATGTGCTCCGTTGAAATAGAATATGAATAACCAATTTTAAAATAGCGTAATGATCATTTTTAAAATTTATAACTTAGCTATAAGACATAACTTTCTCAGTCAGAACAACACACGAGTGTCTTGTATCTCAGGTTAAGCTTAATGCTATGATACAGCATAAGAGGTTTTGTTAAATTTTGGAGTGACGAAATGTCAGATAATGTTGGTTTCGCAGGTCAAATTGGTCCAGAGCATGTTGGCCAAGTTGTAGAAAAAGGATTTAAATCGATTATTAATAATCGACCAGATATGGAAGGCGGCCCAGAACAGCCTACAAGTGCTCAAATTGAAGAAGCAGCACGCCAAGCAGATCTAGACTATGTTTATCAACCTGTTGTAGCTGGACAAATTACGGAACTCGATGTACGTACTTTTGCAAATCATTACAACGAGTTACCAAAACCTATCCTTATGTTTTGCCGCACAGGAAATCGTTCAAACAATCTCTATCAATTAGCAAAACAGATGGATTTATTAGACGACTAATTTTAAGAAATTAATATTCTATAGAACCCTATTTCTTCCTTAAAGTAGGGTTTTTTTGATAACTTATTTTGCATATCTCTGCACGAATTCAACAGAACTAAAAATAATATTGATCTAAAGTATTTAAATCTTTTTTGAATCATTTATTAATTTTTATGAATAAATTTATATTCGCTCTTCTAAGCTGTTTAATTCTTACAGCATGCTCCTCAATGCAAGTAAAACCGACGGTTGGAGTAACTATGGGTACAAGAATTTAAACATGTCATTAATGGCATAAGCATTGAAGGTCAATCTATTAATCAATAATGGGACTGTTTCAACCACTTTAAAAACGCCTTTTATGCAAAAATTTACATTTTAAAGCTAAATAATTAGAAGCAAACCCTCTGTTCAAGAGGGTTTTTCTATATATTCTAAATATCTATTAAAATAGCTTAATGACAATGTTCGATATTATTATCATTGGTGCAGGTACTGCTGGTATTAGCGCATATAAAGAAGCCGTTAAACATACCAATAATATTTTAATTATAAATGATGGACCATGGGATACCACTTGTGCCCGTGTAGGCTGCATGCCAAGTAAAGTCCTCATCTCTACAGCAAATCGTATGTTTGACATTCAAAATGCTCAAGAGGTTGCTTTGGAGGTATCTGCAAAAATTAATACAGATCAAGTGATGCAGCACGTACAAACTTTACGTGATCGTTTTACGCAAGCAACTTTAAAAGATGTAGAACAATGGCCTGCAGAACATAAAATTTCTGGTAAAGCACATTTCATTGATCCACAAACTGTAGAAGTTAATGGGCAACGGTACCAATCAAAAAGTTTTATTCTAGCTGTCGGTTCAACTCCTAATTATGAACAAACTTGGAAGAAAGAACTTGGTAATCGGCTTATAACAACAGATCAAATATTCGAGTTAAAAACACTACCTAAATCTATTGCTGTCATTGGTAGTGGTGTAATTGCCCTTGAGATTGCTCAAGCAATGCATCGTTTAGGGGTAGAGACTACAATCTTTGCTCGCAGTAAACGGATTGGAGTACTTACTAGTTCTAGGCTTCAACAACTTGCACAAAAAGAGCTAGGTAAAGAGTTAAAAATTCTATTCGAAACGCTACCAAGTGAAGTTAAATACGGTGAAGAAAATGCTTTATTAACTTACCAACTTAATGAAACAGAGAAAACTCTCAAAGTTGAGTATGTTTTAGCAGCAACAGGCCGTACAAGTTTAATTGATACTTTAAAACTAGAGAATATTGATAATTCTTTTAAAGATATTAAATTATTACCTATAAATGCAAAAACCAAGCAGTTAGATACATATCCAATTTTTGTTGTTGGTGATGCTTATACCTCGACACCACTACAACATGAAGCTGCACATGAAGGCAAGAAAGTTGTTTATAACTGTTTGAATTACCCACAGGTTAATTCAGTGAAGACACTTACTCCATTAGGAATTGTATTCAGTCATCCTGAAATGGCAATCGTCGGGCAAAGTTATAAACAACTAAAAGATAACGGTATAGACTTTATTACAGGTGAAGCCTCTTATGAACGGCAAGGAAGAGCTATAGTTCTTGGGAAAAATAGAGGTTCTATTGAGATTTATATAGATAAAGAAAGTCAAAAGCTTCTAGGTGCCGAGCTATTTACAGAAGCAACAGAGCATATGGCTCATCTATTAAGCTGGATAATAGGCGAAGAATTGACTTTAAATGAAATTCTAGAGAAGCCTTTCTATCACCCTACCCTTGAAGAAGGTCTTCGCACTGCTTTAAAACATGCTCGTAGACAGTTGAAATAATCAATTTAGAAGAGCTCTTTTAATAAAACTTAGCTCTTCTATACATTGAATTGTTCTAATTAATTCATTTGATGGGAAATAACTGCAACTAGTGAAGCATTCTTTTCAGATGAACTAGTATATATCCATGTCTCTAAAGTTTTTCCATCTTTAGAAATAATATAATTTGTTGTAATCAAATTTTTATCTTTAGATATTTCTTTTTTATAAGTTAAATCAGTAGATTTAGGAGGTAACCAACTTTCTAAATTCTTCTGAATTTCAGTTGAATTTCCTTCTACAGCTTCATTAGCATGGATAGATTTACTACCAAATATTATAGCTATCATAAAGATAAATATTTTTAATCCTACAAATTTCATTATTAACACTCTTATTATCATTTTAAGGCATTTTGTTTATAGCACGAATTTCCATATTAATTTCAATTCCGTGCATAAAAAAACACCCCCAACTGTTA
>NZ_JRVL01000019.1:0-4305 GCF_054823985.1 Acinetobacter sp. GN11
TAGAGAACGTATGAAGGTTGTGATTGCGCCAGATTCTTTTAAAGACAGCCTGTCGGCTTTGGGCGTAGCGCAGGCAATTGCTCGAGCATGGCAAGAGGTTTTTCCTGAGGCCGAAACAATTCTATGCCCTATGGCAGATGGGGGTGAAGGCACACTTGAAGCAGTGTTAGAAGTCTGCAAAGGTGAATGGCGTGAAAAAACCGTAATTGGACCCTTAGGTAAACCTGTTCAAGCAAAATGGGGATGGTTAGAAACACAAAAAATAGCCATGATTGAAATGGCGCAAGCCAGCGGCATACAGTTAGTTCCACCTTCAGAACGTGATGCCTGCCAAAGCACAACTTTTGGAACAGGTCAGCTTATTTTAGATGCTTTAGACGCAGGTGCAAAAGACATTATTTTAACCGTGGGCGGTAGTGCAACTAATGATGGCGGCACAGGGTTACTCAGTGCTTTAGGTGCTGTTTTACTCGATGCTAACCAAAACGTTTTACCCGCTGGTGGTCTCGCTCTAAGCAACCTGTCAAAAATTGATTTAACACACTTCGACCCGCGTATTCAGCAGACACGTTTTTTATTGGCTGCCGATGTAACAAATCCACTCTGCGGTCCAAACGGTGCATCTTATATTTTTGGTCCACAAAAAGGTGCTACCCCTGCTCAAGTAGAGTTACTTGACCAAGCTCTTACCCATTTTGCCGATGTCTCTGCCCAACTTCTTGGTTTCGATAAAAGAGATGAAGCGGGTTCGGGTGCTGCGGGTGGTTTAGGCTTTGCAGCTAAAAGTTATTTAAATGCTGAATTTAAAGCTGGAGTTGAAGTTGTAGCTGAGCTCAATCAGCTTGCTCATAAAATCTCTAACGCAGATTGGGTCATTACAGGTGAAGGCAAATTTGACCAGCAAACCTTAAATGGCAAAACAGTTTTTGGTGTGAGTCGAGTCGCAAAAATGAAAAATGTACCTGTTATTGTGATTGCAGGTACTTTAGGCGAAGGCTACCAAGTGCTTTATCAACACGGTGTTACGGCTGCTTTTTCACTAACAAATGGTCCAATCACATTAGAACAAGCCTGCGAACAAGCAGCAGAACTCATTTTCGAAAGAACAATCGATATTGCAAGATTAATTCAGTTTAACCAAACCAGTTTGAGAGATAAAAAAGTTTAATCGGCTAACTTTAAAAGGCTATCTTTACAGCTTTCCAATATTTCATCGCTAAGGTTTGATTGGTCTGGACAGGCGCGAGACAAGGCAATTGCCCCTACAGATTGAGCAAGAATATTAATAGCTTGCTTTCTCAACTCTGGCGCTTCCAAAGAAACTTGTTTTGCTCGTTCATTCATAATGAACTGAATAAGTTGCTCAATACCCTCTTCAAATTCGACTTTTACTTCTTCTGGCTGTCGTGCAGCATCACAAGATAATGCTGTTAAGGTACAACCCAAATCTCGGTTATCTCGATGAGTGCGAGACACATAAAGCTGAATAAATTGAGTTAAGTTTAAACCTTCTATTTTTTTTAAAATCTGCTCAAGCCCGTGCTTAACGGTAATCGAGACAAGGTCTGTTTTCGAGGTGAAATGTTTATAAAAGCCGCCGTGAGTAAAGCCTGCGCTAGACATTAACTCGGCAATGCCAACTCCGTCATAGCCTTTGTTACGAAAGAGTTGAGTCGCCTTTTCAACAATTTTTTCTCGGTTTTCTTTTACCTGAGTTTTACTGACTTTCATGTTGGCCTACTCACTTTTTATTCACCCTACCGCTTATAATTATACATTGATTATGATTGACATCAAAACTTGTATATTTTAGATTATAGTCATCATCTAAAATTAAAGCGTGGAGACATCACATGTCAGTTCAATCAAAAGTACTTATTACAGGAGCTTCGTCAGGAATTGGTTCTGTCTATGCAGACCGATTTGCTAAACGTGGCCATAACTTAATCTTGGTTGCACGAGACACCAACCGCTTAGATAAAATCTCAAAAGACCTTCAAGAAAAATACGGTGTTCAAGTCGAGTTCATTCAAGCCGATCTATCAAAAGATCAAGACATCAGTAAAATTGAAGATGTACTCAAAAATGATGCTGATATTGAAATTTTAGTAAATAACGCAGGTATTGCACTGAACGGAAACTTTTTGACTCAAGATATTAAAGACATTGAAAAACTCATTACTTTAAATATGACCGCGGTTGTTCGATTGTCTCATGCAATTTCGCAACCCCTTCTACGCAAAGGTAAAGGCGCGATTATTAATTTAGGTTCAGTGCTTGGCTTAGCACCTGAACTTGGTTCGACCATTTATGGCGCAAGTAAATCTTTCATCCAATTTTTTAGCCAAGGTTTATATTTAGAATTAAAAGATCATGGCGTGCATGTTCAAGCGGTATTGCCTTCTGCAACTAAAACTGAAATTTGGGAACGTTCAGGCATCGACTTAAGCCAAGTTCCACCATTAATGGATGTCAATGATTTGGTCGATGCAGCTCTGATTGGTTTTGACCGTAAAGAAACGATCACAATTCCTGTGCTAAAAGACGAAAATCAATGGAATAATTTTGAAAAATCACGTATCACATTACTACCAAACTTTTCTTCGGCTGAAGTAGCCCAACGTTATAAAACTAACTAATGCTGCTACCCAATTCTCAAGTAGGAAAATCTTATGAACGTTATTGATGCCATTCAGAAACGTCGTGCTATTAAACGCTTCGATTCTTCATTTCAACTCTCTGAAGAAAATAAACAACAGTTATTACATGAAGTTTTAGCAAATGCACCAAGTGCGTTTAATTTGCAGCACTGGCGCCCTGTTGTAATTGAAGACGCTGAACTAAGACAAAAAATTCGTACCATTGCTTGGGACCAGCCACAAGTTACAGAAGCATCATTACTGATTGTGCTATGCGCAAAAGTAAGCTCGTGGGAAGCCGATGCCAAACGTGTGTGGGATGGAGCTTCTCCGGAAGTTCAAAATATTATGGTTGGTGCAATTGACCAATATTACCGTGACCGCCCACAAACCCAACGTGACGAAGTGATGCGTAGTGCGGGCATTTTTGCTCAAACCTTGATGCTTCTTGCTCAAGAGCATGGTTTAGACAGTTGCCCAATGGATGGTTTTGACTTTGATGCGATGGCGAAGTTAATTAACTTACCTGAAGATCATGTGGTGTGTTTAATGATTGCGGTTGGTAAGTCAGCTTCCGAGCCTTACCCACGTGTGGGCAAACTTCCTTTTGATGATGTAATTATTAAAAATACATTCTAAGTTTTTAGTCAGATTTTAGGCTTCCATACTATTTCTTAATTTTAATATGAATCGTTGGAAGCCTTTAATTTTGTATCATGATAAATCTGATTTTAAGTCCTATTTAAACTGCTTCAAAAAACATTCTAATATCATCTCTTTTTCCCCTGCCTGATCCGAGCTTAAAAGCTGAATAATCGCGCCTTCAATCATATATAAAAATAGTTTGGCATCCTGAAACGAAACATCGGTTTTTAGTTTTATAAGTTGACTATAGATTTCATTAAGTAACCACGTTCGATATCTCACTGCGATTTGATAGGCTTTGGGATAGGTCAGTTTCGTTTCAAAAATGGCTTTAAATAATAAATAGTACAAACCTTCTAAATCGGTATGTAAGAAATAAAGGTTTTTAAGTTTATCCATCACACCTACGCCTTGGTCGTAGTCAGAAATTGATACTACTTTTTCTTTTAAGCGTTCTTTTTGCACAGTCATACAGATTTCGATAAACCGCTCTTTAGAGTGAAAATAATGATAAAAAGTCGCTTTTGGAATTTGAGATTCTTTCACGATTCTGTCTATTCCAACCGTGTGAAATCCGTGGTTGTGAAATAGATTAATCGATTTATTTACGACTTGTATGGCACGTGGTGAGATCACTAAATGTCGCATAGTTTTACCGTTATAAAATTATTGTTGTAGATAAACGAGATACTTTTTTGGGAGAAAAAAGGCATAGCAAAGCCGTAAAGACTGTGCGCAGCACATCTCAAGTTTTATTGTTGATTAAGTTTTTTGGTCGTGACGATTTAAAGCCTGAAAAGCCCAATGGCCATCAAACTGTTTTAAAAGTTTAAGTTGTGTCGATATAGACTTTGGCAAAGGCTGCCAAGAAATTAAGAATGTGCAAAGCCAACTCCTTTTTATTTGGAGTTCCGCCAGACATGAATAGAATTATGGTGGCAGAACGAGAAAGGGTTCGCAGACTAGCATTATCTCAAACTAGCACACCCGTAGGTGTCCCTCTCCCGTCCTACCGCTACGG
>NZ_JRVL01000173.1:0-8600 GCF_054823985.1 Acinetobacter sp. GN11
GATATAAGAAAATTGTTCTGACTCACATATCGCATCATCGTAAAAAGCGTACTATTAATAATTACAAAGGATTTATGCTTCACCTGTTCGAAGTCCCACTGATGAGGATTTCTACTAAATGTATATAGTCCCACTTCAAAAAAATGCTTTTCTAAAATCTGAGCAGCTTGCGAATGGCTATAGTTATGCCAATGTTTCAGTACTTCTATAAAAAAACCATGATCGGCTTTTAATGCATTAAACCCTAGCTCTATCGCCAAGGGGATGAGCAGGTCTAAAGGAATATTTCCTTGCTGCATAACCAGCTCTTTAAGTTGATGTCCTAATAGTTCGCTTTTACGGCGTAATAGTTCTTCTATGATTTGATCTTTATTCTCAAAGTATTGGTAAATCGAACCTACACTTACTCCAGATTTTTCTGCAATTTTAGGCGTCGTAGTATGTAGTAATCCATATTGGGCAATACAGTGTTGTGTCGCCTCTAAAATATGGTCAACAATAATTTTTGAACGCTGTTGCTGTGGGGCTTTTCTCATCAGTTTTTTATTCTTTAAATGCGAATTGAATGCGAATAATTATTCATATTAGCCTATTTGTTATTCAGTTCAATAAGTAAGTAACGATATGCAAACGATTAGCCCGACTCGACTTGCTTCTTTTAATGTCATGCAAGACAGTAATTTTTTTACGCAGTTTTTAAATATCTGTTGCGAAAAACCAGCTCAACCGAACTATACGGAATATGTATCTTTACAACATGCTCTTTGTGAAGGGGACGTTGAAATGGATAAGGTGATTGATTGGGTTATGCAAGATCCCAAAGGTCACCGAATGATTCTTGAGAAGATATTATTTCAAGGCCGCGATGACCTATCTGAGCCGCTACCTACTGAGTTAGAAAATTTCTTTAATTACATTGAACAAAAGCCCGAATGGTTAGACCAGCGCCAAATTGATGAGGCTGTTAAATTTACTCATCGTTTAGGAGTAAATAATGGTTTTATCCTTAGAGATTTATCTTTAATGGCAGGATACTTATATCCTGGATTTAATCAGCCTCTAATTTTAACGGGTGCATTAAAGAAACAAGCGGGTACTCGTTTAGCAGAAACTACAAAATGGTGGGTTGATATTACTGAACCTCAAGGACTTGTCCGTTTAAGCTCAGGTTTCACGTCAACGATTTATGTTCGCTTTATTCATGCACTTGTTCGCCGACAATTAAAAAAGTCTGATCGTTGGGATAGTGAAGTTTGGGGAATTCCACTTAATCAATTTGATTTAGCAATGACTAATTTGGCTTTTAGTAGTGTAGTTTTACTCGGTATTAGGGCTTTAGGTATATGGCCAACGAAACAAGAAGCTAAGAGTTTTTTACATTTTTGGCGTTATGTTGGCTGGTTGATGGGTATTGATGAAAAATGGCTTATTCAGTCTGAATCTGAAGGCTGGCGATTACTGTACTGGATGCAGTTTGCTCATCCCCACTCCGATCACAGCAGTGTTGAATTAGGATCGAGCTTATCTAAAGAGCCTTTTGAGAGAAAATATCTACATTTACGCTCTTTGCAGCAGAAGCTTGCTTACCGACAACATTTAGAACTTACCCAATTTTTTATTGGCAAGAAAAGAATGAAACTACTCGGATTGCCTCCGCAGTCTGCCTCATGGTTTGCTTATTATCTAATTGTGCGTAATTCATTACTTTATAGTGGGGCAAAGCTTTCACCAAAAGTTGAAATTTTTTTATCCAAATCAGGCCGAAATATACAAAAGCTTGGCTTAAGGCTTTATCAGAATCAAGGTAAGGCAAAAACCTTAGCAAGTATGCATCAATAATTTTTAAAACCTAAAAATAAAAAAGGAAGCCTGTTAACCAGACTTCCTTTTTCAAATATTAAGATGCTTATTGAGATGATGAACTATGCATTTCAGCGTGATTCATTTGCTCAGGTGTCTCCATCATTTGCTTATTTTTTTGACTTGGCATGTAGTCAGGCTCATTGTTGATCGCCAAGTAAAAAATAATCATAAACAATAAGCTCAAGATACAAGCCACAATAAGTGACTTCCATCCCCACCACGATTGTTCAGGCGATAATTTATTTGTCATTTCATTTCTCTCATTCAATTAATATTTTCAGTTCATTTCATTCGCTATAGCTTATTAAAACTTCATGCTCATACGAACCCAGTAATTTCTTCCGATATTATTGAACTGCTCTTCGCTCGCAAATCCAAAGCCTGCACTACCCGCTTTGTTTAAGTGTTCGGTATAGGTTTTATCTAATACGTTATCGATACCAACAGAGATATCAATATCTTTACGAAGGTTGTAACTTCCGTTTAAAGAAAGAGTTGAAAAACCTTTACTTGGTTTGAGGTCATACCCCACGATGTTACCTTGATGTAGACTCACGCGGTTTTGCTCCGCAACAGCTCGCCATAGCAGACCTAAATTATATTTGTCAGCTACATAGCGGATATTTAAACGACCTTCTAAAGGTGAAATTTGAGGTAGCGGTTTATCATCTGTGGTGTTTTTACCCCAAGCATACATCGCACTCAAATCTGCCTGAATATGATCGGTAAATTGATATCCAATACCTGCTTCTGCACCAGCAATGGTTGCATCAACATTTTTGGCACCTGCAGTAATATCATGGCTCATATCATGCCCATCCATTCCCATACTTGGGTGATGGTGATAACTCATTAAAATGTAGTCATCTACTAAGCCCGCATAAGCAGAAGCCCATGTATTTAAAGCACCATGTTGTTGTTGGAAGCCCAAATCTAACTGTAGTGTTTTCTCAGGATTTACACCGTTAAAAGTGTTGATTGAACCAGCATTACCATGTTTAGGCGAGAAAAGTTCCCAATAATCAGGCATACGCTCTACATAACCTAAACCGATATAGCTTTTTAGGTCATGCTCAGGATGTTGATTTTCCCAGCGGACAAATGCACTCGGTAAAGTCTTTTCAAGTTTCGTATTAAAGCCTTGCGCTTTGGAATCAGCACGCTCATCTTCAACTGTGACTCGATCTAAACGCACACCTGTGACTAGCTTATTGAGATCGTTCCATTGATAACCAAGCTCACCAAAAGCACCGTATGATTGAAAACGCATATCTTGACGATATGGAATATTCATAGAAGGCATATTTGGCGACGACATGCTACCGCCATGTTTATTAAATTGAGAATCTATACCTGTGATTAGGCTCCACTTATTCCATTCAGATGTCATGGCTAAGCGCGAGTTTAGTGTACGGCGCGTCACTTGCATTGCCATCGCGTTTGGCATCAACATGGTCATACCACCATGGTTCATTTCAACTAATGGTGGGGTGCGCAAGCTAAAATTATCCATAATATGGTCGTTATAGCTGTAGTTCACCTGCCCTTCAATTTTCTTAATAACATCAGTGATGTTTTTCTTTTCGAACCGCAGACCTAAGCTTTCACGCGCAAACTGAGATCCGTCCATTGAACGTCCAGCATAAAGCGATTCACCATCAGATTTTCCACCCGTGAGCTCAATCCACGTGTTTTCATCTGGAGTAAAACCCAATGCTACATCAGCATTCCATTTTTTCCATGCTGACGGCACGGTATTGCCATCACCATCTTGATAACTATTTGACTCTGAACGGTTGGCATTTAAACGGATATATTTCTTTTCATCACCAATTGCCGCTTCAACATTATGGTCAATACGTCCATATGAACCTAGCAAGACACTCGCTTGTCCACGATAAGGTTTTTCAGAAGTGAGTTTCTCAGGCTGACGTTCAAAAAGAACAGTCGCGGCAGAACCCGTATTGGCATATTGAACCGTTTGTGGACCCTTAATGACAGAAATACGATCATAACTTTCTGGTGAAATATAAGAAATTGGAGCATCCATACGGTTTGGACATGCACCTAGGTTTTCTGTTCCATCTGTCAAAATTTTGATGCGTGAACCAAACATGCCTCGGAAGGTTACATCACCATTTGTTCCACCGCTTTGTATTGAGTTAAAACCCATAATACTTTGAAGGTAATCTGCACCATCAGTTGCAGGTACTGGCTGAATCGGTTGCTTTGGGTCTGCATGTACGATCAGACCATTTGCATCATTGCCTTGCTGTGCTGTAACAACAATAGGTGCTAATGAGTGAAGTGTTGTGGTATCAGTATCATTTTTTTCTGAATCAGCAAAAACTAGACCCGAATGAGAGACAGCAAGCATCGCAACCCATAGAGGTTGTAATAAGAATTTAGAATGTGGCATTTTTATACGCTCTAAAACATAAATAAAGTGATATTGAAGTCAGTTAAGACCCCAACAAAAAATTGCTTTTATTTATGCAAATAGAGGCGGTGCGCGCCCTTGCGGGAGTAGGAAAAGTCGCTGTAGCGCAAAGTAAACATGTCGAAATGCTTGTTGATAGGCAACTAAGCGGACTTGTATGCGGACTAAAACTTCTTTTACACCAAATTCAGGTGGTAAAACCAGATTGGCATAGACGGTACAATATTGACACTGGTGATTTGCATCATGATGATCATGTTGCCCAGAAGCTTGTGCCTGTTCAATATGATGTTCATGATGTGAATGCATGGTATGTGACATGGTTTCCATTTGTGCTTTGGGTTTAAGCAAAGCACGGGTAATAGTTTCACAGACCGGAGCAATTTGATATTGCTTCGGTAATAGCGGCTGTAGAAATACCGCAACCTGTAAAAATACTGCTGCACATGCAAGCAGTAACCCACTACGAAAAACCAAAAATCACATCCACACTATATTAATGTTTCAAGAATAGAAATTTTTAACGTTTTACTGCAACTTTTTCACGCTCACGTTGACGAACAACTTTTTCGACTTTTTCTCGAGCACGTTGACGTTTAAGTGGCGACAAATAATCCACAAATAATTTGCCATTTAAGTGATCCATTTCATGTTGGATACAAACAGCGAGAAGTCCATCAGCTTCTATCTCAAATGCTTGACCTTCAAGGTTAATTGCCTCAATTTTCACACGTGACGGGCGCTCAACTTTGTCGTATATTTGTGGCACCGATAGGCAGCCTTCTTCGTACTGCTGCTTATCTTCTGTCAGTGGAGTGATTTTGGGGTTAATAAAAACCAAGGGTTCATCTTTAGCTTCAGATAAATCTATAACGATTAACTGAATATGACGATCTACTTGTGAAGCTGCTAAACCAATACCGGGTGCAGCATACATGGTTTCAAGCATATCTGCTGCAAGTTGACGAATTTCATCAGTAACTTCTTCAACAGGCTTAGCAATGGTACGAAGACGGGGATCAGGAAAACTTAAAATAGGTAATAAGGCCATACTGACGTCCTCACTTATGCCATTGATTGAAAAACCAAATGAAGGAAATACTTCATCGAAAAATTGTGTGTTAGCCGCCTATTATAACGCATCTGCACGCATAATTTTTAGGAATTATCATAATGAAAAAGGTTTTTAACGGCATGGTTGAATTTCATGCTTTGGGGATAAAAAAGCATTTACTTGCTTTCGCACTTTTTACAGGGGTTGCAATGGGTACAGTAGCAGAGGTTCATGCTGCTAGTCCGAACCATAATCCACCCTCTCTAAAAAGTAATGCACCACATGTCTACGTTGTAAAACGCGGAGATACGCTGTGGGATATTTCCGGTCATTTCCTAAGTAAACCTTGGCGTTGGCCAGAAATCTGGGCAAATAATCAGCATGTCAAAAATCCACACTGGATTTATCCTGGTGACCGATTGTTGTTATGCAGTTTAGCGGGTCGACCATTGATCGGTAAAGATGAGGGAGATGGTTGCGTTGGCATTATTCGTCGCTACACAGGCCAAATGACAAACTTGCAACCTCAAGTTCGTGTGGAATCGCTTAACGACAATGTGCCTGTTATTCCACTTGAACATATCAAACAGTGGTTAGAACACAGCACAATTTTGCCAGCCGACGCAATTGAACACACTCCTTATATTGTGGGTACTGCTGATCAACGCGTGCTTGCTGCAAGAGGCCAAACCATTTATGCACGTGGACAAGGCTTAGTAAATGGTCAACGTTATGCAGTCTACCGTGAAGGTGAACCTTACTATTTCACAGATAGTAAAGGTAAAAAGCACAGCCTAGGCATTGAACTACAACAAGTTGCCTCAGGGATTGCGATCTCTTCTGAAAAAGACATAACAACGCTTGAGTTAACGGATAGCTACGATTCCGAAGTACGTCGTGGCGATCGGGTTATGCCAGAAGAAGAAGCAACACTGCCTACTTTATTTTATCCAGTAGATGCCCAACAAGTTACAGATGCCGGCAAGATCATTCGTGTAATGGGTTCAATTGGTAGCGCCGCCAAAAATAGTGTGGTGACCTTAAACCGAGGTACGGCTCAAGGGATTCAGGTAGGACAAGTTTTTGATATTACCCAAAAAGGTGAAACCATTCGAGATCCTAAAACCAAAGAACCAATACAGTTACCTGGACAACAAATTGGTAGTCTGATGGTTTTTAGAACCTTTGATCAGCTTAGCTATGCCTATGTATTAGAAAGTGACTTACCTATTAAAGTAGGTTCAAGTATTCAGCCACCTCGTTTTGATGATTAACGCTGGATATACTCTTTACAATGCTTATTCAACTTTCTTCACACCATTACCACACGCTTAAAGTGTGGTATTTGGTGCAGCACTCTTTAGTTAGTTTCAAAAAAATTATCGATTATTTTGGTAGCTGTGAAAAGGCAATCCAACCTGCTGGATTGTCCCAATGGCGCAATCTCGGATTACATGCTAATCATTTAAAACGTGTAGATGAATTTCAAACTGCTCAGGGTCAAGCTCAGTTTGAAAAACTGGTTGAGCAGATCCAGCAACATACTGACTTTATTTTAACCTCAGATGATTCTGGCTATCCTACGCAATTACTACCGTATACAGACCATCCGCCCATCATTTTTGGTAAAGGCCAAGCTCAAGCCTTATTGCAACCACAAGTGGCTATTGTAGGTAGCCGAAAACCAAGCCCGCATGGTCGTCAGGTTGCTTATGATTTTGCCTATTATTTAAGTGAAAAAGGATTTTATGTAAGTAGTGGCTTGGCATATGGCATTGACGAAGCTGCTCACCAAGGAGCTTCAGCACATCAACGTACGATTGCAGTAACGGGAACAGGTTTAGATAGCACCTACCCCGCTCAAAATAAAAAACTTGCAGAACAGATCTTGGCTCAAAACGGCGCCATCATTACTGAGTTTTTGCCCGGTACACTGCCCTTACAACAGCATTTTCCGCGCAGGAACAGAATTGTAAGTGGTCTGAGTTTAGGCGTATTAGTGGTAGAAGCGACTTTAAAAAGTGGTTCTCTCATTACTGCCAACAAAGCTGCCGAGCAAGGTAAAACAGTATTTGCCATTCCTGGCCATATTTATAGTGAGTTTCATCAAGGCTGCCATCAGCTCATTCGTGAGGGAGCCATTTTAGTTGATCATCCGGAACAGATTATTGAGGACCTTGCCCTTCCAACCCAATGGCAAAGCCAGCAACAAAACTCAACTGAGGAGGTCGTGGTTGCTTGTGCCCCAGAAATTCCTGAGCATTTAATTAACCTTTATCAGTCCTTAGACTGGGTCGGACAAAATATTGACCAGCTTGTCATACACCACTCTCAACCTGTGGCAGAACTCACCTCTTCACTCATGGAACTAGAACTACTTGGTTTATGTATGCAACAATCAGGGCTGTATTTACGTTGTCGCTCTTAGTACCGGAGCGCACAACAGCAATTCTGTCTGATTGAAAGGAAGAGTATTACCATGATTACCACCTCAGTTACCGAAGCAGCCGAAAGTTTACATCAAGGTCAAGTCTTGGCGTATCCAACCGAGGCAGTTTGGGGACTAGGTTGCGACCCTTTTAACGAACAAGCTTTCCAAAAAATTCTAGAGCTGAAACAAAGACCTATTGAAAAAGGGGTCATTTTATTAGCAGGTCATATTAGTCAAGTTGAACACCTGTTGACCTCTTTGCCTGAAGCGACTCAACACGAAATTACTGATTGTTGGACGAATCATCAACCTTCAGAAAGAGCTACAACTTGGCTATTGCCTGCTGGCGAACACATTCCTTCATGGATTAAAGGTGAACATCCACTTGTTGCTGTTCGAGTCACTACACATCCTTTGTGTGTGGCATTATGCAATGCTTTTCATGGTTTTATTGTCTCGACGAGTGCTAACCCAAGCGGCCAAGAACCTGCTCATTCACTACAAGATGCCTGCCAATACTTTGGTTCAAAATTAAACTATCTCAATGGTGACTTAGGCCAAAGTCAGCAGCCAAGTAGAATTATTAATGCTCTCACTGGAGAGATTATTCGCGCCTAATTTCAGACAAAAAAAAGCTCAGTTATATAGGGATAACTGAGCATAAAAAAGGATGGGTATATACCGCATCCAGAGGGTTTGGATATCTCTGCAACGAAAGATAATTTGCAAAAAAGCACGTCTTTCGTAGTGGTCGCTATTATGTGGTAAGTAATCAAATGAGAGAAATATCTTATTTCTCTAAAAAAAGCATG
>NZ_JRVL01000174.1:0-1257 GCF_054823985.1 Acinetobacter sp. GN11
TAACACGATGGAAGCATTTACTTTGGCAAGCTCGCTCTGTGTGATTCTATTCATTAGTGTCTGGAGTCTGATCATGGTGTGTTATTTACGCTACCGTAAATTGCGTCCTGAATTACATGAAAAATCAAATTTTAAAATGCCAGGTGGCGTTTGGATGAGTTATGTGGTTCTGGCATTTATGATGTTTACTTTGGTGATTTTGGCACTTGAGCCAGATACATTGAAAGCACTCTATGTCAGTCCAGTATGGTTGATCATTTTAGGTGTTACCTATCATATGCTCTATAAACCACGCATCAAAAAACTAGGACGCGAACTCGTCAACGATCATTAAGTTTTAATAAAAAGCCAATCAATCATGATTGGCTTTTTTTATTTTCTTTCGATTTTTTATCGGAATAATGTTGTTTATTTTTAAATCATCAGTGCAATTTGGAGGGTGTTGGAAAAGTACATATAGCATTATCACATGCTACACTTCGGCTAATCTGGAGAATCCAGATATGTTAATTAAAATTGCCGTGAAGGCAGTACATAAATAATGTGACTTAAAAAAAACAGGACAAACGATTTATCAATTAAGGAAAAATATACTTGAACATCTTGTCCTGAGGTATAGACTCAGCAACCCACGATATACGGTTCGTTTTTCTCCCTATAGGTTGCTGATTTTAAGTTAAGCAAAATATAAAAAGGACTTCTAATATGACAATGGTTCATCATCCAGATGAGGCAGGCTCCCCTGATCATTTACAACGGAAATTAAATAATCGCCATCTACAAATGATTGCAATTGGCGGTGCAATTGGAACCGGCTTATTTATGGGCTCGGGCAAAACCATCTCCCTCGCTGGTCCTTCAATTCTCGTGATTTACATGTTAATTGGTGGCATGTTCTTTTTTCTGATGCGCGCATTGGGTGAACTACTGCTTGCCAACTTACATTACAAATCATTTGTTGATATGGCATATGACTTAATCGGCCCATGGGCTGGTTATTATATAGGTTGGACCTATTGGTTAGGCTGGGTATTGGTCGGTATTGCGGATTTATCTGCGGTCATTAACTATTTAAGTTTTTGGCTACCCGAAGGCGCCAGTTTCTCACCAACACAACAAGCCATGATTAGTGCAGGCTGTGTACTATTCATTTTAGGGCTTAACCTTCTTACGGTGAAGTTGTTTGGTGAAGTTGAATTCTGGTTCGCACTCATTAAGATTTTGGCCATTATTGGCCTGATTGGTGTGGGTGGCTAC
>NZ_JRVL01000175.1:0-391 GCF_054823985.1 Acinetobacter sp. GN11
TGGCCTGATTGGTGTGGGTGGCTACATGATCTTTACTCATTTTCAAGCTCCACATGGTGAAGTTGTGAGTGTAAGTAATGTGTGGTCGCATGGTGGCATATTTCCAAAAGGCGTAAGCGGATTTTTGGCAGGTTTCCAGATTGCCGTGTTTGCTTTTATTGGTGTTGAACTGATTGGTACCACAGCAGCTGAAACGAAAGATCCAGAAAAGAACCTACCGAAAGCAATTAACGCGATTCCAGTACGTATTATCCTATTTTATGTGTTGGCACTTTTTGTAGTGATGTCAGTGACTCCTTGGGACCACATCCGTGCAGATAAAAGCCCATTTGTTGAGTTGTTCTTAAATGCAGGTATTCCGGTTTCTGCCATCATCATGAACTTGGTGGTG
>NZ_JRVL01000176.1:0-5804 GCF_054823985.1 Acinetobacter sp. GN11
TTTTCATTTAATTACATAATTAAGAAAAACCTTAAATATTGGCTTAATAATACTGCCTTAGTTTAGAGAGTTTTTTGAGCTATGTACCCTAATGTTAGAATGCACAGCCCAGATAAAACCAGATTAATGATCAGATAAAGTTTGATGTAATATAAGGTTTCAATGTTGTTTACTAAGAAAATAAAGTTTGGTCTTAAGCAAAGCCCATTCTCCAGATGCATCGTCTAGATAGACTTTTTACCTTAGAAATCTACAGACTATATAACCTTAATTTTTGGTACGATAGTCTGCTTTATTTTCACCCAATTGCTTGTGAATAAAAGCTTCGAGCGTTGCTTGTCCGTATCTTTCGATAACATTGCGAATAAGTGGTAACTGCGTTGCTTTTGAAGATATTTTTAAACTTCCAATAATTGGTTGAGCTAAAATTTTTGCCCACACGGATGAATTAACTTGAAGATCATAAGCTAAATTTTTACCTGCAGGCAATGTATATTGAGGTGATAATAAGTATTTAACGATCGCTGCGTGTAAATCTCTGGACAGTAAGAAATGAGGAATTTCTGTAAGTCCATTAATCATAGCCTGTGTGAGTTCAACTGAGCTAGTATTAACAGTATATGAATATTCATGAATCAGTTTATCTAATGCTTGCTGCTCTTCATTCGTTTGGCCGAGTAATTCTGGAACTACACCCAGAACTCGCGTGATCCATCTCCACATTAAGTTATAACTATCGGCCTCGGCATCACTAACCCTGCCACCAAGCGCTTTAACAATATTGACCCGATATTGACCAAATACATAGACACCGCCTGCGGTAGTGAGCTGATCAATCGGAGTTGTAGAATCAGATTTCCACCTTCCACTCTTAAGAATCCCCATTCTCACCATCGTATGCATCAAACGAATACGCACCCAGATTTGCCAGCTTTTACCTAGAGGCTTCATTCCATCTACATCAAATGCCCCTATAAATCCTGTTGCGGTTTCCCAAAAGCGTCTAGGAAAATCACCCTTTTTATCAAGTCGCCCAGTAGACGCCATGACATTTGCAACATTTGGATAGGTATAGGTATATGGTAGTGCGCCATGTAATCCAAAAAACAACCCTATTGGATTCCGCAACCCCATTTTTGCACCCAAACGCATCTGTTCAAAATCAGCCCATTCTGGGACAAATTCAACGTCAGCGAAAAAGTTGTTAGCTGCTAGATTACCCTTTTCTTGTAATAATCGTGCAGCACCATAAATATCGCGACTCATCATATTATGAGCACGGAGTTCAAAAATTAAGGCCTCAGCTAAGGGGTCACCAATGTATTGCCATGCTTCCAAGTCAATGTCTTTTAGTGATGATTGAGCAACATGATTAGGCGCTGGTTTTGATGCTATCTCAAAAGCTTTTAAAACGCGCTGTTGTAGTAGCTCATTGTCTGGCATCACATATCCAAACTTATTATATTCGTCAAATTGCATCATTAGATCTCATACACACTGTTATTCAATTTCTTAAATTTAAGACAGTTTGTATGGTTGATTGCAGCCAAAGACCTATCATTTTCAGCCATTTTGCAGCTATCATGATTGCTGTTTTCTGCCGCTTAAATCTGCTCCAGCGTGATTAAAAGCCATAAAAACATCGATAATATAGGTTGATTTATGGAACCCGCGTCATTAAAGCCCTTAAAAGACTTACTTTTTCCAATACAGTATTTGGAAATTTGTCAATCATTGGTCAACGCTGCTGATGGTGATTTTGAACCAATTATGGAAGCATGCGGATTAAAAGTTGAAAATCTAATGGTCCCCATGATGATGATAGATGGGGAGAAATTACTTCATGTTTATAAATCAACACTTAATTTTTGTCATGAAAAAAAACCTTATTGCTTACAAGTTCTAGATTACTTTCCAATAACTGCACATGGTTTAATGGGTGTTTTAGCGATGACATCTCCAAAACTTGAGGATGCGTTGAATGCAGCTCTTGAGTTTTTTCCATTGTTAATGCCTAGTTTTCATGTAGAACGAAAAGACATAAAAGATGAAGTTTATTTACTTTTTAACCCAACATGTAGCTTTGGCGAATATGATAATTTTTTTGCTGAGTTAATCCCCTTAGCAATCTTTCAGATAGCACCTTTTTTATCAAAACGTCCGGAAAATATTCAATGTTTTTTTTCTCATGTCTCAGATTTCAATCCTAATATTTATAAAGAGCAGTTAGGAATAGACGTGCATTTCAATGCCAAGGGAAACTATCTAGTATTCCCTAAATCAATTCTCAATACTTCATTAATTACTTCTAGTGCAGGTGTTTATAATCAATCTAAATCTTCACTACAAGCCATTAACGACTCATCAAAAAACAAAAATCCTGTTACAGCAAGAGTAAAAGAGGTGTTAACAAAACATCTAAAGCAGAATAAATTCATGAGTAATGATTCTGTAGCAAGATCAATGAATATGCCTGAACGGACTTTAGCCCGCCAACTTGCTAGTGAGGGTTACACTATATTAAAACTAAAGAATGAAATTAGAATTGAGTTGGCCAAAACCTTACTTATACAGAATAATAAAAATATCAATGAAATATCTAAAAAATTAGGTTATAGCAACGCAGATAATTTTTCCAGATTTTTTAAAAGCGTTACAGGAGAGACACCGAAACAATTCAGAGATAAACACAAATATTAACTGTGCATCCTAATGGAAGAATGCACAGCCCAGATCAAACCAGATTAATGATCAGCTAAAGTTTTCATATCAATCACAAAACGATACTTCACATCGCTCTTTAGCATACGTTCAAAACCTTCATTAATGTTTTGCATATCAATCATCTCGACCTCAGAAACGATGTTATGTTCACCACAGAAATCAAGTAACTCTTGTGTTTCTTTAATTCCACCAATCACTGAACCTGCAATTGATTTTCTTCCTAAAATCATAGGTATTGAATTTGCGCTAATTTCACCCAAATATCCAACCAGCACAATTGTTCCATTTAAAGCTAAAGTTGGAATATAAGGCTTCAAGTCATGGTTATAAGGCACAGTATCAATAATTAAATCAAATTGATTTGTGACTGACTGCATTTGGGCCTCATCTGTTGATAACACAACATGATGCGCTCCGAGTTGTTTTGCATCCTGTTCTTTGTTTGCTGAACGAGTAAATAGTGTCACTTCTGCGCCTAGAGCATTTGCAAGTTTAATCGCCATGTGCCCTAAACCACCTAAGCCAACGACTGCGACTTTACTGCCCTTTCCAACATTCCAGTGACGCAGCGGCGACCAAGTCGTAATACCAGCACACAGTAGTGGTGGTACAGCTCGAGCATCCAGATTTTCAGGTACTTTTAATACAAAATCTTGGCTACAAGTAATGGTTTGAGAATATCCACCATAGGTTGGTCGTTGATCATGACGATCTACACTGCCATAAGTCTGGGTGTTACCTTCTTCACAATACTGCTCTAGTCCTGAATGGCAAGCAGAACAAGTACGGCATGAATCGACCATACAGCCAATTCCTACGAGGTCACCGACCTTATATTTCGTGACTTTGGCACCGATCGAGGTTACTCGACCTACAATTTCATGACCCGGAACTAATGGATAAGCACTAAATCCCCAATCGTTTTTAGCTTGATGTAGGTCGGAATGGCAAACACCACAATATTCAATTTGAATGACAACATCATCTTCACGTGGAGTTCTACGTTCAAACTTAAACGGAACTAAAGGAGTTTCTGATGACAGCGCGGCATAACCTAAAACTTCAATTGTCATATTTTTTCTCTCATATTTAATGGGTAAGATAAGTTTTCATTTCTGAATGTTTATTCAGAATTACAAATGCAGTTGCTATAAAAAAATTGTGGTTCAACCTTATTTAGACTTACCTGCCTCTTTATATTGCTCATCCGACACAGGCTCTAACCAGTCCACATTTTTGCCATTTTCATCAGTTGCAGTTAAAGCAAGATGAGTCATAGCAGAATGTCCACTTGCGCCATGCCAGTGTTTGACACCTGGTGGGCAATAAATCACATCTCCTGTGGAAATCTTTTCTGCAGGTTTACCCCATTCCTGCACAAGACCTTCTCCTTGTGTCACAATCAAATATTGCCCTTTAGGATGGGTGTGCCAAAATGAACGGGCACTCGCATTAAAGCTCACATATGCGCTTGCAGCATTTATCCCTTCAGTAACATCAGTTAATGGTTTAATCGCGACAGTTCCTGTAAAAATATTATCAGGGCCGTCAATGACTTGCTGCTGGCTGGCTTTTTTGATGGTCTGGGATGCGGTGACTGGTTGTTTATCCATTGCGGGTACTCCCATTGAGATAAATAAAGTGGTCACAAAAGTGACTGTTTTAACATTCATCTTTTTTCCTAGATTGCTACCAACGTCTTCTATTGAAGGAGAAGACTCAGGATGAAGCATTGTTAAAACAGTATAAAAATGAAAGTTGATAGGCGTTGTTCTATTCCTCTCACAGATTTGCCTAATCCTCCGAATTGTTGCAATTCTCTCTATTTTTCTTATTTGAAATGCCTACAATAAAAACACAGATGGCAATAGGTGAAATCTGAATGGCGAATATGTCTCTAGGCAATAACGAAACACTGGCTCAACTTGTCGATCAATGGACCCGAGCAAAAGGTACATTTGAAACACCTATTACGGGACTGACTTTATTTCGTGCAGAAACATTGACCCAACCCAATAGCAGTATGATGGATGCCAGTCTATGTATGATTGCTCAAGGTAAAAAACAGGTGATTCTTAGCGAAGAAGCCTACACTTACGACTCTAACCATTTCCTTTTTACTGCAATTGACCTGCCTGTCATCGCTCAAGTTCTTGAAGCTTCGGTCGAACAACCTTATCTTTCAATAGTGCTACGACTAGATCCCTATGTACTTGCCCAAATCATGCTTGAAGCCCATATTCCTTTTAAAGACGTAAATACTGAAAAAAAAGGAATGGCTGTCGGAGTAGTCAATTCAGAGCTGAATGATGCTTTTATACGGTTAATAAAATTATTGGATACGCCACAAGACATCCCCGTCTTATCTCCCCTTATTATTAAGGAAATTTTTTATCGTTTATTGATGAGTCCACAAGGTGATCGACTTAAACGCATTGTGGCGGCAGGAACTACAGGTCATCGAATTGTGAAAGCGATTGAATGGTTGAAAACAAATTTTGCAAAATCCTTTAGCGTTGAAGAACTGGCAAGCACAATGGGGATGAGCGCCTCTAGTTTTCATCAACATTTTAGGGATATAACCTCGATGAGTCCCTTACAATATCAAAAAAGAATGAGGTTAACTGAAGCACGGCGTTTATTGATGACCGAAGAATGTGATATTTCAACAACCAGTATTCAGGTCGGTTACGAAAGTTTGTCGCAATTTTCCAGAGAATATAAACGCTTTTTTGGAGCGTCACCGTCGGTGGATATAAAAAGTATATAAATAAAAAAGCCCTGAATATTCAGGGCTTTTTTATTTATCACTTATTACTGTGGAATAATATTCACAGCACTTGGACCTTTTTGTCCTTGAGTGATATTAAACGTTACTTTTTGGCCTTCATGTAAAGTTTTGAAGCCAGAAGAAGCGATTTCTTTAAAATGGGCAAATACATCTGGACCAGATTCTTGTTGAATAAAACCGAAACCTTTAGTTTCGTTAAACCACTTTACTGTACCAGTATTTGTATTAGACATAATATATCCTTGAACTTTAATCATTTGAGTCATTTAAAAATGACAAATATAACTTG
>NZ_JRVL01000177.1:0-18537 GCF_054823985.1 Acinetobacter sp. GN11
CCACCTCGATATGGGACTATCCGATTATCAAAATGCTAAAAAAATGTGTTTTTTCATTGGTATACATCTTGCCTCTTAATTTATATGCTGCTCAAGTGGATGAATTGAGAGAGCAGGCTATTCACACTTATAAAACTGGACAAACTCACCAAGCAATATGTCAACTGGATCAATTGCTAAAAACCTATCCACATGATCAAAAATTGCTAGCTGATTATTTAGTTGTAATGTCAAATGAAAAAAAAGATCTTGTAAATTTTTCTCAGCATCTAGCGAATATTAATTTGGTTAGTTTTCCAGAATATGGACAGCTACCTTTAATACGTAATTTTCGTGATTTTAAACACTTTAAAAATGCGATTGATTGGTCGAATAAATTTAATATTCAAAAAACGCCTGATGGGCAGATTTTGTTAGCAGTTTTATATGCTGAAGCTAAAGATGTTGTAAATGCCAAAGCACAGTTAGCAAAAATTAATACTAAAAATCTGAAGACTGATCAACTTGTACAAATCGCCTATGCATATCGACTCATCAATTCGCCTGTAGATGCTTTATCTGTAATTGAACAAGCATATAAGCAGCAGCCGAAGTCTTTTGCAGTTTTACAAGAATACAGTTATGACTTAGCGGCTGTGGGGGCTTATAACAAGGCGCAGCAATTATTGCTTGCCAGCGATAAAAATCCACAAACAGAATCGTTACAACATTGGCTACAAGTCAGTGAATTTTCTCAACGTGTAAATAATGCTATTGCTCGTTATAAATATTTGAATCGGGAAGGTATGGCGGATAGTGAAGCTTTTGCTGAGCTTGATGCTGTGTTGAAGCAAGGCGAGCAAATGCAGCCTTTGATTCAACCGTCAGATCCTAATTATTTAAGATTCCATTATGACTATATTTATGGGTTAGATTTCCGCGGGCGCAGCCGTACAGTATTAGATCAATTTACTAAATTAAATGTACCTCTAGAAAAACTACCTGCCTATATTCGCCATGCGATAGCTGATAGTCATTTAGCTGAAAGACAACCACAACAAGCTGAACTTGCTTTTAAAACCTTGCTTACTGAAAAAAATTATCCAGATATGACGGTATATACTGGATTGTATTATTCGTATATTGAACAAGAAAAGTATAAACAAGCTGAACAACTTTTGAGTGAGGTTGATCGACTTGTTCCGATGTATAAATATAGTCAGGCAAAAGGGGTAGACAAAACAAGTCATCCCGATCGTGATGATTATATTAATTTACAGGGCATGCATTTAGCTTATGCAAATCATCTTGATCAAGCAGAAAAGCATTTTCAGAAACAACTAGATCTTGCGCCTGCCAATGAAGGTTTAATTAATAATCTGGCTCGTGTTGAGCGTTGGAGAGATAAACCTCTACAGTCCAAGCAAACTATTTCTCGTTTAAATGGTTTAACACCAGTTGCCAAAGATACTCGAATTAACCAGATGCAAAATGCTCAGGCTTTAGGGGACATTCCGGAATGGCGTAAAAATACTGAAAGTCTTTTGGAATATTACCCTGAAGATGGTGGCGTAATTAAAAGTCGAAAAGAGTTAGATGACCGTAATAGACCAACCATTTCGCATTCAACGACTTGGGGACAAAGTAAGGCAGATAGTAGCGATTCTGTGAGTGGGCAGAATGGTTTAAAAGACCGCGAAATGGAAACTCGTGTTAATAGCCCGTGGATTAAAGATAATTATCGTTTATTCGCTTGGCATCAAGATCGTTTCGGAGAGTATCGTTTTGGCGATGTTCATGACCAACGTTATGGTGTCGGGGCTGAATGGCAAGCGAACCGTAAGGCATTGTCGGCAATTTTGTCGCAAAGTACAGATGGTGGACAAGCCGGTGTTCGTCTTGATTGGTCGCAATGGTTAAATGACCACTGGCAATATCAATTGCAATATGACAGTCAGGCTAATATTCCATTACAAGCAATTGACGCTGGTGAGGATGGTCAAGCTTACCGTGCTGCTTTGACTTGGCAAAAAGATGAGTCACGCCAAATTGGGGCGAGTTACGGTCTAACTGATATAAGTGATGGTAATAAACAACAAGAATTTTCGACTTTTTGGCGCGAGCGATTATTTGATGCGCCTCACCACATTACTTACGGAACCGTTCGTGGATTTTATGGCAGCAATAGCCAAGATCAGACTGCTTATTTTAGCCCAAGCAATCACTACAGTGCTGAGTTGAATTTAAGCCATGACTGGGTCACTTGGCGAGAATACGAACGCTCATTTAAACAGCATTTTGAAGCTGGTGTCGGGCTTTATAAACAAGCAGATTACTCAGCTCGGCCAACATATTCTTTGCAATATCAACATCAATGGCAGCTCTCACGGACTTGGCAACTTAATTATGGAATTGGTTGGCAATACCATCCATACGATGGTCATGATGAACAACATACCTATGGTATTTTCGGATTTGAAGGGCGTTTTTAATGAATAATATGAAGTCAAAAATGTTGAGCTGTGTATTTGCTTCAACATTATTACCCGTACAATTTTCTCATGCCCGCATTGAAACTGAACTACCAAAGAATCATACGGTTTCTTTAACTTTTCATGATGTGCGAGATGACGTACTAAAAGAAGGCGACCGGGATGTCTATGCGATTCAGACCAATAATTTGGCACAATTCTTCGATTGGCTTAGTCAATCTGACTGGAAGCCGATTCGTTTAAAAGATATTGAGGAGGCCCGCCGACAAGGTAAGGAATTGCCACATAACTCTATTTTACTTACTTTTGATGATGGCGCGTTGAGTAGTTATAGCCGAGTATTTCCTTTACTTAAGCAATATAAAATTCCAGCAGTTTTTGCGCTTCCAACCAGTTGGTTAAATTGTAATACAAAAGCTGGTTATGAAGCCTATGGTCAAGGTAACTTGGTGAACTGGGCTCAAGTTCGTGAAATGCAAGCATCTGGGTTAGCCGAGTTTGCAAGCCATAGTGACGATTTACATCACGGTGTATTGGCCAATCCTCAAGGCAATGAGCAACCGGCTGCAACTTCTTATGCCTATTTAAAATCGCAATCACGTTATGAAACAGATGCAGAATATCAACAACGTATTTTGCAGGATTTGAAAAAATCCTACGCCGCTTTGAAAAAAGAAGTTGGTGTTAATCCGAAAGCAATTATTTGGCCTTATGGCGCTGTGAATGAGCAACTGGAAAAACTAGCGCAGCAAGCAGGCTTTGAGTTTTCTTTCAGTTTGGGGCGTGATGGTATGAATCGTGTGAGTGATTCAACATTTAAACGGAGCTTGATTATAGGTAACCCTACAGCCGAACAGCTCACCGAAGGTATGTTAAATATTCTGAATTTCGAAGAGTCAGATTTATTTAAGCAACCGCGTCACTTTGTAAGTATGGATTTAAAGCAGTTAGCAGCTCCACAAAATGCTCAGACCGATGAAAAACTAGGGCAGTTGTTGTCAAAACTGTATAGCTTAAAAAATAATGCTTTAATCTTAAAACCTTTAGAAGATAAAGATGGTGATGGGCAATACGATGTTGCTTATTTCCCTACAAATAAAATGTCTGTTCAACAAGATATTCTAAATCGTAGTTTATGGCAGGCTCAAACTCGTGCGGGCCAAGCGGTAATATTAGAGCTGCCTGCTTATCCTCAAAAAGATAAGCCATTTTTAACTGTAGATTTGGCAAAAGATATTGCACGATTTAACAGTAATTTAAGCGGTGTTCAGCTTAATGCGGGAACATCTTTAAATTGTGCAATGCAAAAAATAACAGTGCAAGAAAGCAGTTGTATTGAACAATCAAAACAGCTTGCACAACTGAGTCAATTGACTAAAAAAGCGATCAAACCTTATTTAAATATGAGTAATCAGGCACAGTTTAGTTTATTGCTTACACCTGATTTAGATCATGTGGAAAATCTACCTGAGCTTCTAAAAACGCTTTTATTACAACATGATTTAGTCAATTTGAAGTTGAATATAATTGGCAAGAAAAAGCAATTTAATCAGTTGTTAATGCTTTTAAATACACTTGATGAAAATGATAAGCAAAGAATAATGCTGACTTTAGAATTACCAGAAAACTCGCAAAAAACGGCTTGGAAAGAAGTACAGCAAGGACTTTTTTCGATTCAGCGTATAGGGATTCAGAAATTTGGTATTGATGGCTATAACTTTGAAAAGTCAAAAGATGTCCATCAATATTTATATAATCCGATTAGTCTGAATGCTAGTCCTGTGATGTATCAGCCATTTGCTGGATTGGTAGAGGGGAAAAAGTAATGAGAGTATTACTCGATATTCTATTTGCTTTTGCCTTTTTATATCCCTTACTGATGGCTTGGACATGGATGGTAGGCGGACTCTGGTTCTTCTTTAAAAGAGAATACCGTGAACAAGCACTTCCTGAACCCACCAGCGAAGGATGCAGTATTATTATTCCGTGTTTTAACGAAGAAGCCCAAGTGCGCCAAACAATTCGTTATGCACTGCAAACCAAATATCCTAATTTTGAAGTGATCGCCGTTAATGATGGAAGTAGTGACAGGACAGCTGAAATCCTTGATGAATTGTCAGTGCAAGATTCGCGACTTCGGGTTGTACACTTAGCAGAAAATCAGGGTAAGGCTGTAGCTTTAAGATCGGGAGTACTGGTCAGTAAATACGAATATCTTGTTTGTATCGATGGTGATGCATTGTTACATCCGCATGCTGTACTTTGGTTAATGCAGCCATTTATTAACTTCCCGCGGATTGGTGCTGTAACGGGGAACCCACGAATTTTAAATCGATCTAGTATTTTAGGAAAATTACAGGTTGGTGAGTTTTCTTCGATTATTGGTTTGATCAAACGTGCACAGCGTACATATGGTCGTATTTTTACAGTGTCTGGTGTGATTGCCGCATTCCGTAAAACAGCACTCGTTCGAGTCGGTTTTTGGTCAGACGATAAAATTACCGAAGATATTGATATTTCATGGAAGCTACAGCTCGACCATTGGGATATTCAGTATATTCCACAAGCGCTTTGTTATATCTATATGCCTGAGACATTTAAAGGGTTATGGAAGCAACGCCTTCGTTGGGCACAAGGTGGGGTAGAGGTTCTTATAGAATATATTCCACAAATGTTCAAATTGCGTGTTCGCAGAATGTGGCCAGTCATGATTGAGGCACTAGTCAGTATTGTCTGGTCTTATGTCATGATTCTGATCTTTACGCTATTTTTTGTGGGATTATTTATTGAGTTGCCTCAGCAATGGCAGATCAAAACGCTTATGCCACAGTGGTACGGCGTAATACTCGGTGGAACATGTTTGATCCAGTTTTTGGTAAGTTTGTGGATTGATCAGCGCTATGATCGTAGTCGCTTCTTTAGAAATTATTTTTGGGTGATTTGGTATCCGTTATTTTTCTGGCTACTGACTTTGTTTACAAGTGTCGTTGCGGTACCAAAAACTTTATTTAACACTAAAAAACGTGCCCGCTGGGTAAGCCCAGATCGAGGCTTCCGTGGAGATAACCCATGAAACCTGAGGAAAATAAGGATATAGAGACTTTAGATATCCCTGAATATATTGACCAGCCAGAATACGTCAAAAATAAAACGGCAAACTACACATTACAAACCATTGGTTGGTTTTGTTTGATGTGGTTGCTATTTCCATTAGTTTCGCTGTTCTTATGGGTTTTTGAAGGACACTTAATTTATGATTATGTCTGGGTTGACCATATATCAGAAGTTAAGACCTTACTTCATTTAGCATTACTCATTGGAATTAGCGCGCTCATTTTAATTTTGTGGGCGAGTTATAACTGGATTAGGTTCAGTGGTGAAGACCGTCGGACGAAAGCACCGAATAGTTCTGTTGAACTGCTAGCAGCCCAATTTTCGGTTAGTCCCGAGATGTTAAGTGAATTGCAAAAGAAACAACGCATTATTTTGCATTACGATGACCATGGCAATTTTAAAAAATATGAGTAAATAAAGAAGCATGGCCTAAAAACCATGCTTTTTTTATTTTTATGCAGTTATTCTGATAATAATGTCGACAGGTTGTTCTACACCATCCATGCTCTGAATTGAGGTGTTGGTTATCTTAACAATGGGCCAAGTCTGTAATTTACAGTTGGATTTTTGGAGTGCAGCATAATAACTATCAGATTTAAAAAATACTTTTTTAGTCGTTGCCATATTAGGTGTTAAAAGGCGCTTAAGCCATGTTTCACTAATCTGAGTGTCAAGAAAACGTAAGGCCAAAAGACTTTTTACTCGATTGTTAAATAATCTCCGGTTTTTGATAATGAGTGGATGGGTAATTAACTTATTTGTACTCATTTGACTGTGGGGCAAAATAAAGTGAGGTGTGATTTGAAATACGGTCACAAACTTTGCTTGTTGGCAGATTTTTTCAAGATGGGTCACAGTCTCTTGATTTGTACCAATAATCGCGACAGATGAATGTGAAAAATCAATTTCTTTAATTAAGGTTGACGGAATCACTTGACCAATAAAGTCTTCAAAATCTTGAGAGGTATTTTGAAAAATTACTGATTTTGAAGCCTTATTTTTAATATTAATACTCATTTTTCCAAAAGTCCTTTTGGTTTTTAAATCATGATGTTTTTATCGTTTTAATATAAATAACCAAGCAGGAAGTCAGGGTAAAGTCTTTTCAGATAGATGGTCATCCCATACTCGAAATCAATTCAAGTATGGGAAGGCGAAGCGGAGTTTAATGTTCTGTTTTTACGTTCATGAGTTGTGTGAAACTTTCTAAACGTTTAGCTGTATCGTATACATCACATGTGAAAATAAATTCATCAATATCGTATGTCGCTAAAAGTTTTTGTAAACCAGAGCGAACTGTATCTACAGAACCAATTTGCGCCATTGCATAGAAATTTTCAACAGAAAGCTGTTCTGCTGTATTCCATAATCCCTGCATTGATTCAACCGGTGGTTTAAGCTTTAAACTTTCGCCACGAATTAAACCTAATACACGTTGGTACGCACTCGTTGCTAAGAACTGAGCTTCCTCATCTGTATTTGCCACAACAACAGGCACACCCATTGAAACATAAGGCTTATCTAAGTACTCAGAAGGCTCAAAGTTCTCTCGATAGAGCTGAATCGCTTGACCTAACATACGTGGTGCGAAATGAGATGCAAATGAGTAGGGAAGTCCAAGTTTTGCCGCCAGTTGCGCACTAAAAAGACTAGACCCAAGTAACCAAACAGGAACATGTGTGTTTTGTCCTGGTGTTGCAATAATCTTTTGTCCTGCTTGAGGAGCGTCAAAATATTTTAGGATTTCGACAACATCTTTTGGAAATTGATCTTCTGTTTCTTGATGACCACGACGTAAAGCTCGCATGGTGAGTTGGTCTGTACCAGGAGCGCGGCCTAAGCCAAGTTCAATACGGTTTGGATATAAAGTAGCTAGTGTTCCAAATTGTTCTGCGACAACTAAAGGAGCATGGTTAGGAAGCATAATGCCGCCTGAACCTAAACGAATATGCTGTGTATGTGCTGCGATAAAACCGAGTAGGACGGCTGTAGCAGAGCTTGCGATTCCATCCATGTTGTGATGTTCTGCAAGCCAGAAACGTTCATAACCTAATTTTTCTGCATGTTGAGCTAACTCTAATGCGTGGCGTAACGAAAATTCGATGGTTTTATCATTACGAATAGGAGCAAGTTCCAAAATTGAAAACTTGGTATCTTGAAGTGATCGCATGCGATATTCTCGAATAAGGGTATATCGAAATACTACGATATATAAGGGGGAATGTATATCGTTTTTTCTCGATATTAACTTTTATCTCTCAATAAAAAAGCACCCGAAGGTGCTCTTTTGATTCATATGTAAATTAGCGATTTTTATACCAGCCGCGGTGTAAACCATTGTCATGACGGCGATGATGGCCACTTTTACTATAGTAACGACGGTCACCATCGTCATATCTACGATCATCTCGATCATAACGGCTACCACGATCATAGCGATCATCGTAGTTACGATCTTCAGAAACTTTACGACCTAGCGCTGAACCACCCGCAGCACCTACCGCTGCACCGATGTAACCACCATTGGTGCCGCCCATGTTTTTACCGACGGTATAACCAGCACCACCACCTAAAGCACCACCAATGGCAGCTTCGGTACGATTTCGACGGTCACTAGCTGCGGCTGCACCACCAGCACCACCTAAAGCTGCACCAATTGTTGCGCCTGTTGTGCCGCCCATGCTTTTACCAATTGCTGTACCAACCACACTACCTAACGCAGAGGTTGCAGCAACACGGGTACCATTATCTGCATGTGCAACTGTCACCATAGACGATGTTGCAATTAATGCACTAGCTAACCAAATATTCATTTTCATCTTGCAGCTCCATGTCCTTTTTACTGAGAAGGACAGTATTTTTATCTTGAGATAAATGTAATCAAAAATTTCGTGATAATTATGGAGAACCCCAAAGGCGATACGCTAGTTTTGTGTCTGTTTGTATTGTTTCTATTAATTTGTGGATAAATCTTGAGCAAAAGAGATCTGGTGAATATTTATTGATCCTAATAAAAAAGCACCCGAAGGTGCTTAGTGATGTTTCATCAAATTTGATTAGTGATGACGACGGTGTTTTTTCTTCCAGTGCTTAGAAGATCTGTCAGCATCACGGTCTTTAGAAATCTTATTACCTAGAGCAGAACCACCCGCAGCACCTAACGCAGCGCCAACGTAACCACCATTTGTACCGCCCATGCTTCTACCAACGGTATAACCAGCACCACCACCTAAACCACCGCCAATTGCAGATTCTGTGCGGTGACGACGGTCACTTGCAACTGCTGCACCACCAGCACCACCTAAAGCAGCACCAATTGTTGCGCCAGATGTACCACCCATGCTTTTACCAATTGCAGTACCAGCGACACTGCCTAAAGCAGAAGCGGCTGCTACATGTGTTGTATTGTCAGCATGAGCTACAGTAACCATAGAAGTTGCTAAAACAGCGCTACATAACCAAGCATTTAATTTCATTTTTTACTCCGTGTCCTTAGCAGCAGGACCCTATATCTTTTGTTACGGCAAATGTAACAAAACACGTTTCTTAAAATATGGAGAACCATCAATTCATTATTGTAGTTTAGTGTCAGGTTTGTATGTTTTCTATTAAAATAGAATGTTTAATACTCATATAGATAAATATGAGTCTCATTTAGTTTTAATGAGTTCATTATTCGCCATCTGAACAGAGAAAATTGATCAAAGCTCTTGTGGCAGAAGACATATGTTTATGTTGTGCGTACAGTAAAGAGAAGGGACGTGTGTGACCTGCATAAGCCTCGAGCAAAGGTAGTAATTTTCCTTGTCGAATTTTTTCATTAACAATAAAGCTGTAACTCTGACATATCCCTAATCCACTTTCAGCAAGAGAAACTACGCCTAAAATATCTTCTTTTACTAAAATCCGATTTGTTGGCGTCCACTGAATTTCTTGATCTATATCTTTAAAGAACCATGGAATGACCTTACCACTGCTAGGTAATTCAAAGGCAATACATTGGTGATGATTTAATTTTTCCAAGGTTTGAGGAATACCCATACGTTTTAAATAATTAGGTGAAGCAACCAGTTGAAGAGGGGCAAGTTCCAGCGGTCTGGCTACAAGAGAGCTATTAGGAAGATGGCCTTGGCGAATAGCTAAATCAAAACCTTCAGCAATTAAATCAACATTGCGATTAGAGATGCTGATTTCAATTTGAATGTCTGGATATTGCAAAAGAAATTTTTCTAATAAGGGTGGTAAACGATAGTGTCCATAAGTTGTAGGAACACTTAATTTGATTTTCCCAGAAATTTGCAGTTGTTCGCCTTGAATTACACGTTCTGCATGGTCGATTAGCTGAAAGGCGTGCTGCATTTTCTCATAATAAAGTTGACCTGCTTCAGTCAAGCTTAAATGACGAGTGGTCCTTCTAAAAAACTGGATACCCAACTTTTTCTCTAGCCGTGTAATTGTTCTACTAATGACTGAAGGCGTTGTGGACAAATGAATTGCAGTTGCACTAATAGAAAGCTTTTCAGCCACAATTAAAAACACTTCAACATCGGCAAGATGGTCAAATTGACGAGACATTTTGTCCTCAAACGCAAAAAAGATTTGTAAGTGTGGTTATTTTTCTACCTTGCTGGCAAAAATAGAATATATCCATCCCAGTTATAAATCCAGCACAAGGTTGGAATGAAGGTTAAATAATGAAATCTCTACATAAAATAATGCTTGCAGTAGTTACCGCTTCAGCAGCATTAAGTGCAAATGCTGCCCATGTATTAGTTGTATTGTCTGATGAAGGGCAGTTAGAGCTGAAAAATGGTCATATTTTTAAAACAGGCTTTTATTTAAATGAGTTGATGCAGCCTACAAAAATGCTTTTAGATTCAGGGCACACAGTAACTTTCGCTACACCACAAGGAAAAGCCCCAACCTTAGATGAGTCATCAAATAGTGCGATGTACTTTAATCAAGACGAAAAAGCATTAAAACAATATGCGGGTTTATTGCATGATCTAAAGTTAACGTCGCCTCAAGCTTCTCCAGTTTTAAGCCTGTCTCGTATTGAGCAAATTGGCATAGATCAGTTTGATGCTATTTATATTCCAGGTGGACATGCACCTATGCAAGATCTATTAAAAGATAAACAACTTGGGAAAGTTCTGACAGCTTTTCATAAAGCTAGAAAACCTACAGCTCTGGTTTGCCATGGCCCTATTGCATTAATGTCTACTTTACCGAATGCTTCTGAAGTTGTTCAGCAACTTGAGCAAGGCAAAACCGTAAAAACTGGGGAGTGGATTTATAAGAACTATCGGATGACTGTGATTAGTAACCAAGAAGAAGAACAAGCAAAGGCTTTGTTAAAAGGTGGTGAAATGAAGTTCTATCCACAAACGGCATTACAGTTAATTGGTGGTAAATATCAAAGTAATACGAATGCTTGGACTCCAAATGTAGTGGTGGATCGTGAACTTATTACGGGACAAAATCCAGCCTCGGCTGTTCTGGTGGGTAAAACATTATTAGAAAAATTAAAATAAATAGACATGGTAAAGAGGTTTTATGAATAAAGCCTCTATTGCTGGATTGGGTGAAAAAGGTGACGTATTAATTTCTATAAAAAAGCTAAATTAGAGGCGAGTAAATAAATTTCATCTGAAATCATTATATTTATAAGTTGCCACTTACTGTGAAAGTTGATGAATTGGCTGATTATATATGTCATTTGAGCGGCATAATCTGTAAACTATGCGCTATTTTTACGATTTTGCTTATCTTCTATTTATATAGCGTTCGATAAGCTTTTTGGACTTTTGAGATATTTCCTCTTATGAAAGCGTCACTCCGTTTACGACTTGATCAACTCTGTGATCGACATGAAGAACTTACCGCGTTGCTTGCAGATGTGGAAGTCATCTCCGATAACAAACGTTTCCGTAAATTGTCTCGTGAACATAGTGATTTATCTGAAATTACCGAAGTTTGGGGCAAATACCGTCAAGCAGAAGAAGATATTGAAACTGCTGAATTGATGAAGTCTGATCCTGACTTTAAAGATATGGCAGAAGAAGAAATTCAAGCGAATAAAGAGTTGCTTGGAGAGTTAGAAAGCCAGCTCAATATTTTGATGATTCCAAAAGATCCAAATGATTCTAATGCAGCTTATTTAGAAATTCGCGCCGGAACGGGTGGTGATGAGGCTGCAATTTTCTCTGGCGACTTATTCCGCATGTATAGTAAATATGCCGAGACACAAAATTGGCGTATTGAAGTACTTTCTGAAAATGAAGGTGAGCATGGTGGCTTTAAAGAGGTCATTTGCCGTGTAGATGGTGATGGCGTTTATGGTCGGTTGAAGTTTGAAAGTGGTGCGCATCGTGTGCAACGCGTTCCAGCGACTGAGTCACAAGGTCGTGTTCATACTTCTGCTTGTACAGTTGCAATCTTGCCTGAAATTGATGTTGATACCAACGTTGAAATTAATCCAGCAGATTTACGTATTGATACTTACCGTGCATCTGGTGCAGGTGGTCAGCACATTAACAAAACCGATTCGGCGGTACGTATTACCCACATTCCAACAGGTACAGTAGTTGAGTGCCAAGAAGAACGTTCACAGCATAAAAACAAAGCCAAAGCGATGGCCTTGTTAGTATCACGTTTAGAAAATGCAAAACGTGCAGCGGCTGATGCAGCAACTTCTGAAATGCGCCGTGATTTAGTGGGTTCTGGTGACCGTTCTGAACGTATTCGTACGTATAACTACCCGCAAGGTCGTATGACTGATCACCGTATTAACCTCACTTTATATAAGTTAGATGCCATTATGGAAGGTGATTTAACTGAATTACTTGATAGCTTGCATCGTGAATATCAAGCAGATCAGCTTGCAATGCTTGCTCAGGAAAATGGCGGCTAATGAACATTGCTCAAGCGCTTGCAATTCGTGGTGAGTCTGACAGTTATGAACGTCAGGAAAATGCTTGGTTACTTGAGCATTTTCTAAAAATCAATTCGCTTGAATTAAAGTTTAGACTTGAGCAAGAGCTAACTGTCCAGCAAGAGCAAGACTACTTGGCTGGGCTTGAGCGTATTCAAAAGGGTGAGCCTTTAGCTTATGTAACAGGTTCACAGCCATTTTGGACACTCGACTTAAAAGTGACTTCCGATACTTTAGTGCCACGACCTGATACTGAGGTTTTGGTTGAAACTGTTTTAAATCTAAACTTGCCAAAGAATGCAAATATTGTTGATTTGGGAACGGGGACAGGCGCAATTGCGCTTGCGTTAGCGAGTGAGCGTCCAGATTGGCAAGTAACGGCAACTGATATTTATGCACCTGCTTTAGAAGTTGCAAAAGAGAATGCGCAAACCCATGGATTACAACAAGTGAAATTTGCTTGTGGTGCTTGGTTTGATGCTTTAGACAAACAGCAATTTGATTTAATTGTTTCTAATCCGCCGTATATTGACCCTGAAGATGAACACATGCAGGCACTTGCAACAGAACCACGCCGTGCATTGGTAGCAGATCAGCAGGGACTGGCTGATATTGAAATTATTATTGCCCAAGGAAAAAACTGGTTAAAACCACAAGGCTGGATTGCACTTGAACATGGTTATGATCAGGGACAGGCTGTTCGAAATATATTTGCTGAGCATGGTTTTAGCCAGATTAAAACCATTCAAGACTATGGCCAAAATGATCGAGTCACTTTAGCATGCTGGATTTAAAGTTAATTCTGTAGCGTATCACGCCAACGTAATAACCAGTTTTCTATAAGTTTCATTAAGCTATCAGTTACTTTACCCAATAGGGCCAATAAAATAATTGCAATAATGACAATATCAGGGCGGGATGTTTCTCGACCATCACTGAGCAAATAGCCAATCCCTTGAGTGGCTGCAATCAGTTCAGCTGCAATCATAAACATCCAAGAAAGGCTTAAGCTGTTACGTAAACCCGTTAAAATGCCCGGAGATGCTGCCGGTAAAATAATAGATACAATACGCTGAAAAGCATTAAGCCGATAAACTTTTCCAACTTCAATCAGTTTTCTATCTACGTTATGAATTGCTGCAACTGTATTGGTATAGGTTGGAAAAAAAGCTCCGATTGCAATCAATGTAATTTTAGAACCTTCATCAATTCCTAACCAAAGTAATAACAATGGAATCCATGCAAGACTTGGAATTGATTTAATTGCTGAAAAAGTTGGTTCCAAATAAGCTTCTGCCTCTTTACTTAATCCAACCCAAATTGCAAAAATTAACCCTAAACCACTTCCTACAATGAAACCTACTAAAACACGCCATGTACTAATATAAATATGTGCAAAAAGATCACTGTGAGCTAAATCCAAAAAAGATTGCCACAAACTACTTGGCGCGGGTAGTAAATAAGCATCGACGTAGCCATTTCTGACTAAAAACTCACAACCCACTAAAAAGATTACGGGAATGAGCAGTGCTTTAAACCAACATGTAAATTTATTGTTTAAATGCTTTTTCTGAGATTTTAAAGCTTGCTGAGCTAAGAAGTGATTTAGCTCAGCTTTGTTAAATGAATCACTCATATATTATTTCACGACTTTTTGAGCAAAACGTGGGTCTAACAATTGGTCAACCACTTGATTGACATTGGTGCCTTTTCTAACCAAGTCTTCTTCAGTCAAAATTTTCCCAGAACGTTTTAGCGCTTGTGCTTGAGTTGCCGATGGAATGCTTTGATCAAAGTTAGTTCGGCTCAGTTGTAGCTTAGCTACAGGTAAAGGAAGTTTTGATTCTTGAGCTAAAAGTGCTGCCACTTTATCTGGATTGGCTTTTGCCCACTTTCGAGCTTGTTCGTAGGCTTTAATAACGGCTTCTACCGCTTCAGGGCTTTGCTTTGCAAAGTCTTCTTTAACACTCAGTACGCTATAACTATTAAATCCAACATTACGATAAAGCAATTTGGCACCAGACTGAATTTGAGCTGATGCCATTAACGGATCAAGTCCAGCCCAAGCATCTACTTGACCGCGTTCTAAGGCAGTTTTTCCATCTGGGTGTTGTAAATGAACCAGCTGTACATCGCGTTTACTTAAGCCTACTGTGTCTAGCGCTTGGAGTGCAAATAAGAATGGATCTGTGCCTTTGGTGGCTGCAATTTTCTTACCTTTTAAGTCTTTTAAGCTTTTAATCGGTGAGTCTTTTGCAACAACAAGGGCGGTCCATTCCGGTTGGCTTTGTACATACACAGTTTTAATTGGGCTACCATTTGCTCGGCTTAATACAGCTGCTAATCCAGCGGTAGAAGCAAAATCGATGCTATTACTATTGAGATATTCTAATGAACGATTGCTGCCTTGACTAAAAACCCATTTAATTTGAGTATTTGGGAGTGCTTTCTCAAGAAGTTTTTGATCTTTGACAACTAAACTGGTTGGTGCGTAGTAAGCATAATCAAGTTTAAGGGTAGTCGGAATTGCTGCAAAAGCAGATGAAGCACATACAAACCCCAATGTGGATGCCAACAAAGTCTTTGATAAAGAAAATTTTGATTTTAAAGACATAATAAAAATAGAACCGAAATGAAATAGGAGATAATCCTTTCACGCGTTTGATGGCTTACAAACTTAGTTATTTTGATTTATAAATCAGATTGAAAGATAAAAGTTTAAATAAAATTATAAATTACTGTTTCTATAGTGATTATTAAGTTTTAAGTAATACACTTATCTGAAATATTGAATTTAAAAGACATAAATATCATAAGCTTAAGGTTGTATGTCTTAAGTTTCGTTGAGTGTGGATTTTATTGCTTGTGGACAGTTAAATTATCTCGATACGCACCTGGACTGACGCCAGTCCATTTTTTAAAGGCACGATGAAAGGCGCTAGGGTCTTGGAAGCTTAAATCTTCACTAATATCTTGAATTGAATCATTCGTTTTACTTAAACGTTTAACCGCAATATCACAGCGGATTTCATTTTTAATTTGTTGATAACTGACTCCTTCATGTTTCAGCCGGCGTTGAACGGTGGCTTCTGAAATATTGAGCTGTTGTGCAACATCTTTAAGTTCGGGCCATTGTGCAGGATGAAGTTTCAATAAATGACGACGAATAAGAACGCTCAAGGCATTTTCATTTTTAAAGCGAACTAAAAGATTTTGTGGGGTTTGTTCTAAAAAATCATAAAGCGCTTTTTTATCTTTTTTAATTTTAATATCTAAATAGTGAGCATCGAATTCAACTCGATTTATCTCGGCATTAAATTGAATATCTTCACCAAAACGTACGAGATAATCCTGAATATCGTTCGGTTTAGGACAACGTACTCTAATACTATTTAAGCCAATTCGTTGGTCTACTAACCAACACATAAGTCCGTGTACTAATATTAAAAAGGTTGCATAGGTAAACATGCGTTTAGGTTGTTCACGATCATGAATCACCAAATAAGCTTTTTCTTGATCTCGTATTAATTCTCCGCGCATGTCATCAAGCACAAAGTTAAAAAACTTCAAAATATCGTAGAGGGCCTTTTCTAAAGTTTCGGCCGTACTGACAAGTTTAGTCAATAACTTATAGCTGCCACGACGCATGGGGTGACTGTCCATGCCAAAAAATTCATCGTTCATGGCGTTAGCAAGTTCTATCCATAATTGGGCATATGTCGTAACAGGCACACGAGCCTTTGGAGACATCAGTAATTCAGCGGGAATGCCTGCTTTATTTAGAATTATTTGTGTATTTAGGCCTTTGGCATAAGCCGCACTCAGTGCTTCATGTACTAGTGCAATAGAAATTGTGCCTTTACTTAAAGAAGATTGGACAACCATGTCAAAGACTCATATTTTCTTCATATATTTCAAGTGAAATATTTCATATTTAAAATTTGGATTGATCAAAAGCTGCAAGCATTTTGAGGCTTTTTGAAATTGTATCGGAAAACAACAACTTTTACTCTCACAACTAAAGTTAAAGAACATTTCTATAGGATAGTAAATAATGAAAATTCAAGGGAAACATTTCGTGATTACAGGTGGCGGCTCTGGTTTAGGAGCTGCCACAGCTGAGTATTTGGTAAAGCAAGATGCTTCAGTCACATTGGTCGACATGAATGTAGAAGCAGGCGAGCAGCAAGTAAAACAATTAGGGTCAAAAGCTGACTTCGTAAAACTTGATGTAACCGATGAAGCTGCTGCTGAACAGTTCTTTAAAAATATTTTAGTAAAACATGGTCGTTTGCATGGCTTAGTGAACTGTGCGGGTATTGGCCCTTCTGCAAAAGTAGTTGGCCGTGAAGGTGTTCATGACTTAGGGTTATTTTCAAAAACATTGCAAATTAATGTCACAGGTACATTTAACATGTTGCGTTTTGCAGCAGATGCAATGAGTAAAAACACGGTTGAAGAAGGTGAAGAAGACCGTGGCGTTATTGTAAACACTGCTTCCGTTGCAGCATTCGACGGTCAAATTGGTCAGGCAGCTTATTCAGCATCGAAAGGCGCTATTGTTGCCATGACATTGCCAATTGCACGTGAGCTTGCGCGACATGGCATTCGCATTATGACCATTGCACCGGGAATTATGGAAACTCCAATGCTTAAGGGTATGCCACAAAATGTACAAGATGCTTTGGGGCAAATGGTGCCATATCCATCGCGTTTAGGAAAACCTGAAGAATTTGCTCGTTTAGTTGGGCATATTGCTGAAAACTCATATTTAAATGGTGAAGTCATCCGTCTAGATGGTGCGATTCGTATGGCAGCAAAATAATAAAAATAAGGGGATTTGAATGATTCTAAATGCTGAACAAAGTATGGTTCAGGAGATGATGCGTAACTACTCGCAAAATCAGCTAAAACCAACAGCCGCACATCGTGATAAAACCCATGAGTTTCATGCTCAGGAGTTAAAAGATTTAGGTGCACTAGGTGCTATGGGTATGACCGTTCCAAATGAATGGGGTGGTGCGGGAATGGACTATGTATCTTTGGTGCTTGCAATTGAAGAAATTGCCGCAGGCGATGGTGCTATTTCGACAATCGTAAGCGTACAAAACTCTTTGATTTGCGGTATTACACTCGCATACGGTTCAGAGCAGCAAAAACAAACCTATTTGCCAAAATTTGCCTCTGGCGAATGGCTAGGATGCTTTTGTTTAACTGAGCCACATGTCGGTTCCGATGCGAGCGCAATTCTATGTAAAGCCGAGCGAGATGGCGACCATTGGGTACTCAATGGTGTAAAACAATTTATTACCAGCGGTAAAAATGCCCAAGTGGCTTTGGTGTTTGCGGTTACAGATAAACAAGCTGGTAAAAAAGGCATTTCGTGCTTTCTTGTACCGACTAATACACAAGGTTACTTGGTAACTCGTATTGAAGACAAAATGGGGCAACATGCTTCAGACACAGCAACAATTACTTTTGAGAACTGCCGAATTCCTTTAGAAAATTTGGTAGGGCAGCAAGGTGAAGGTTATAAAATTGCGCTATCTAATTTAGCGGCTGGACGTATTGGGATTGCTGCTCAATCTGTTGGTATGGCAAGAGCGGCTTTTGATGCAGCCGTGCAATATGCAAATGAACGTAAGGCCTTTGGTGTGGAGCTGGTTCAGCATCAGGCGGTTGGTTTTCGCTTAGCCGATATGGCAACTCAGATTGAAGCTGCACATCAGCTAGTTTTGCACGCGGCAATTTTAAAAGAAGCCTCAATGGCGAAACTCTTTGCATCAACTATGGCTGAACGAGTTTGTTCAGATGCGATCCAGATTCATGGTGGTTATGGCTACGTCAGTGACTTCCCTGTAGAGAGAATTTATCGTGATGTTCGTGTAAGCCAGATTTATGAAGGCGCTTCGGATATTCAACGTTTGGTGATTGCTCGTGAAGTTGCTCAAGTTTAAATATGAAATTTTAAAAAATAGTCACTGACTGCAAAAGACCGCAATTGTTATGCGGTCTTTT
>NZ_JRVL01000178.1:0-14708 GCF_054823985.1 Acinetobacter sp. GN11
TTTTAAACGTGAATATGCCGAGATTAAAAAAATAAGGCCAATTGTTGCAAGAAATATCAGCTTTGGTACAACCGTGGCTAAAGGAACACCCATCTGATTAAGTTGCACAAACATTTGTACCCCATGTGTCGATGGTAAACACCACGCAAACCATTGTAACCATTCAGGCATTGCTTGATGTGGCCATGCAGCGCCAGTTAGTAAGAATAAAGGCACAGAGCTAAATACAATAATATGTCCAGCACGTTCTGGCATGTCCAAAAGTGAACCGATCAACATGCCCAATCCAATCACACAACTAATAAAAATAGGAACAGCAACGAGTAAACCAGAGAAGTTTCCACCATGTGGATAGTCATTGAACCACAAGGTAAAACCGAAAAGATAAAAACATCCTAAACAACCAATGGTAAATATACTTGCGAAAATTCCAGCGAAGCGAGCACCTGTAATTTTTTGGTGTTGTTCACGGTAGCTTGCGATTAGCATCGCTAAACCTAACACAATCGTTTGATGGATAATTAAACCTGCAACAGCTGGAAAAATATAACTTCCATATCCTGAAAGCGGGTTAAATAAAGGGACTTGATGAATAGAAAGGGCCGGTTGGAAATGTGTGCGCTCTCCAAATCTTTCAATATATTCTTTTAATGTGGCTTCAATGGATGTGGCTAAACCTAAACCAATTTCTTTAGTTTTTAAAAAGTTGGTTGTACTTAAATATAAGCCAATACCACCTGTTTCTCCACGGCGTAAGCTTTGAGTTAAGTTGCTGGGTAAGAGTAAAATACCATCGGCCTTTTGTTCACGAACTATTTGTTCTGCTTGTAAGAAATTGCTTGTAACAGTAACAATATGAACATGCGGGCTATTTGCACTTTGACCGATTAATTGAGACGTTAGGAGGCTTTGTTCTTCATCAACAATGACAATAGGAATTGATTCTGCCCGCTCAGCTTTATAGGCGGTAGGGTAAAAAAAACTATAAAGAATGACCGATAAAATCAGAGTCGTGAAAACTGAACTATTCCCTACAATATCTTTAAAAGTTTGCAAATATGCATTTAAAAACTCTTTCATTGTGCTGCTCCCCGAATTAATTTTTTAAGAAGCAGACAACTTAAGAAGAAATAAATAAGGCAGTAACCTATGAGTATTAAAAAGGGAATCATTGAAATAAAAACTGGACTTCCAATGACCCATTGTTCAGTTTGCAGCTTGGCATAAGGGGTATAGGGAATAATCAGTGACCAAAACTTGGTAAAAATGGGGGCATTATTTAAAGGCAGAGTAACGCCTGCAAAACTCAAAGATGACCCACCATAAACGGCAATAAAACCAAAAGTTTTGCTTAAATTTCTGGTTGCTAAAATAACTGTGCTGCTAATCAAAGCGTAGGCAAAATAAAGTAGGAACTGTGCGCATAGCAATAAACTAAGAGAACCCGCTACAAACCAGCCACGGATTTCAACTAGCCAAAACATCCATAACCATGTCCAAAAACAAAAAATAAGGCTATAGAGCAAATTCTTAGCCAATAAACCTTGAATAAAACTTTCTCGGTTAACCCACTGGGTTAATGTGCCACGTTTCAGTTCTTGTCCAATGGCAAAGGCAACACAGCAGCATAGCAATAGATGCAATACAGCAGGAACCATGAAGGGTTCTAAATAAAACTCATAGCTCATGCTTGGGTTATAAAGCGTTGAGATTTTGACATGCGCAGTTGGTACATCTAAATAGGGGATATTATTTGCGAGATAACTCTGGCCTGCGTAGTCTGCTAAAGCATTGAGGGTACTGACCAACATTGCTGAAGAAATTGTATTCCCGACGCTAAAAAAAGACTGGTTAAAAGCAATACTAATTTGAGCATCTTGCGCTTTCACAAAACGCTTTTCAGCACCGTCCGGAATGAAAACATAACCCCAGATTTTAGTTTCGTTAAGTAATTGTTCCGCTTCAGTAGAACTTGCCGTAATTGTTTTAATATCTACCGTATGATTCAACGAAAGATACTTTTCAATATTGCGGCTGAGTTCACTTTGGTCTTGGTCAATAATGGCAATGGGTAAATGTTCAGCTTTACCTGCGTAAAACATGCTGCTAAACAAAAAAATGATAAAAGCGGGGATAAGTGTCACCATGCACAAATCCCATTTATTGCTTTTTAGATAGTTTAGTTCACGTAATATACTGGCAAACATGCGTTATTTTTCTTCTTTAATTTTAAATAGAACACTCATACCCACTTTTAAATCTTGCACTGGTTTTTCAGGTACAAGATGAAGTTTAAAGCTACGAATATCATAGCCTCCAGTTTGGCGAGTCATTTTTATAGTGGCAAATTCACCTTCAGCATCAATATTCTTAATTTTAAAAGTCACATTTTGATTCAGTGCAGGAATAAAACCTTCAAGGGTTTTATTTTTATAAACAGAGGCATATTGATTTTCACCCACGTTTAAGCTTACCCATAAATCATCATCTTCTAAAATGCTGACAACAGGTACACCCATAGCGACTAACTCGGAAGGCTTCCCGTAAGTTTTTGAAATTGTACCGGAAATAGGAGAGAATAAACGTGTCTCAGCCTCAAGTGCTTTTGCTTCACCTACAGCTGCTTTTGCAATTTCAACCTGTGCATCTGCTGTAGATTTTTGTTGGCTCGTACTGCCACGTTTTGCACGTGCATATTGTTGATAAGAGGCTTCACTTAATTCTTGGGCAGAAGTTTGAGCCGCTAGCATTTCATCTCGTCTTTGACGAGAAATGACACCTTGTTTATATAAGTTTTCACCACGTTGGTAAGTGGTTTTTGCAAGGTTTGCTTGTGCTTTTGTGCTTTGCCAGTTGGCATAAAGAGTATCGATATTTTCTTGCTGAGAACCACGGTCTACCGTAGATTGAAATGCTAAAGCTGATTGTAAAGCTGCCAAGGCTTGTTGCTTTTTAGCTTCTATTTCTGGGCTAACCAAGCGAACAAGTGGCTGGCCTTTGGAAATTTTCTGGCCTTCTTGTACATAAATTTCTTCAATACGGCTTGGAACTTTCGTACTCACGTGAATAGTTTCGGCTTCAACCCGACCTTGTAGTTCAATAGGCTTTGGCTGATAACTTTTCCACAAACCAAAAATAATTAAACCTAATAGCGCAATAATTACTAAGCCAATAATTAGTTTAAGCTTGGAGTTTTTAGGTGGTTGAGAGTCACCGTTATTTATGTTTGATTCAGGGGTGTCACTCGCTTGATCGTTTTTTTGAGATTGGTTAATTTCTACCGTATCCGCAGCAAGAGAATCCTGTTCTGAATGAGATGATTCTTGATTCATTTTATACTCCTATTAACGGATATAGTCGGTATGTGGTTGATTGACATAAGCTTTAAATTGATCAATTGAACCATGACTTTGCAATAGAGTCGCGAGTGACATGACATATTTATAGGCGTTTAAAGCCATTTCAGTTTTTAACGCGCTTAATGCATTTTGTGCATCAATTACTTGGGTTGCTGTACCCATTCCTTCACGAAAAGAAAGCTCTTGGATACGCAAGTTTTCTTGAGCGGCATTTACGTTTCTTTGTAAGAGTTGATGGCTTTGCTGAGCAGAACTGAGTTCGTTATATGACTTATTCAAAAGAGCTTCAATCTCTTGCTTCGTGCGTTCGGTCATAAGTTCAGAAGCATAACGCTTTAATTCGGCAGCATGGATATTCTTATTTTTATCTACACCCGAGAATAGGTTGTATTTTGCCATTACACCGACAATCCAGTTTTCATTTTCATCAAGGGCATATTCACCAAATGCAAAAAGACTTGGTTTTTTTGCGGCTTGTTGAGCTTGAATATTTACATTAGCCAGTTGGGTATCCATCTGCATTTTTTGTACAAGGCTAGATTTTTGCGAATAACTGGTTAAAAGTGATTCTAGAGACTGGCTTGGAGTGTTATTTACAAATAAGGGTGTACTTAAATCTACATTATTTTGTTGATGTAAAAGATTATTAAGGCTAAAGCGACTGGCATTTAAGTTGGCTTGAGTACTTTGTAAAGTACGTTCCGCATTATTACGCGCGACTTCAAACTGCATGCGTTGCCCTTTACTAATAAATCCTTGCTGTTCGAGCTTTAGGGCATTGCTGTAATGTTTTTGCATTGCATTAAAGTTAAATAAACTACTTGCTACCAGTTGCTGCTGTAATTGAACATTAAAATAACTTTGTACAACTTCAAACCGCTGTACATCTTGTTGCTGTTGACTTGAAAGTTCCGAACGCTGTGCTTGAATGTTGGCTATTTTTTTTGCACTGCTGGTTAAGCCGCCTGTATATAGTGGCATAACGACCGAAATAGAAGGGCGTACAACCTGATCTTCTATAGTCAGATTCGCATAGTCGGGAAAGCGATTTATACCATCATGAATGGTTTGATTTGCACCTTCTTGAACTTGTCCCAGCACATCCGATGGAATGACATTGTTCCACTGTGAGAGTTTATCGTTGAATCCCTGACTTAAATCATTCTCAAGCTTTTGTTTAAAAGAGGCGAGGGGTACGTCTGTTTCGCTATGAAAGGCGTATGCTCTGACATTTAAATCAACTCGAGGTAATCCGAGGCCCTTTACTGCTTCAGCTTCTAGTTGAGACGCTTGCTGCAAAGCTTGATTAGCTTGAGTGCTATAAGAACTTTTCAAAGCTTGTTGTTCTGCTTCAGCATAGCTTAAGCTTTGAGCATATAAATGATTTGTCAAAAAAAGTCCTAAGGCCAAAGCAAGATGCTTGGGTTTAAAGAAAAAGGGGCAAATAGACTGTCTATATCGATGTACTGGCATTTTAAATAACAATTTCTGGCATCCCTTATAGTTTAAATTTCTTGTTATTAAATTCAATTATCATCTTGTTTCTTATACATTTGTATAAAAACCTTGTAGTTTTAACCTCCCTTTAATTATTGAATATGACGAAGCCTATATATTTGTAATCCCTATCAAAGTATGTGAAATCATAATCACAAGTCAAGCTGATCTTGATTGAATAAAAAATGTTTTAAATCGATAAAATTGGAAGTCAAAGCAAAGAAATAAATAGAACAATAATTGAAAAAATAAACCTAAATGTAGTCCAGCATTGAAATATTTACTTGAGAAGCTGCTGCAAGCTTAAGCAATCTGTGGTTAAATGCCATTTTTATTGTGTTTGACTTTATACAAGGGAAAAATCATGCGCGCGTACAATTTCTGTGCTGGTCCTGCTGCATTACCTACTGCCGTTTTAGAAAAAGCTCAACAAGAAATGTTGGATTGGCATGGTAAAGGTCTATCCATCATGGAAATGAGTCATCGTAGTGCTGACTATGTTGCTATGGCTGAAAAAGCTGAGGCAGATTTACGCAAGTTAATGAATATTCCAGAAAATTATAAAGTACTGTTTTTACAAGGCGGTGCGTCATTACAATTTTCTGCGATTCCTTTAAACCTTTTGGGTAAGAACAATAAAGCTGATTATATTGATACTGGTATCTGGTCTGAAAAAGCGTTAAAAGAAGCAAAACGTTATGGCGACATTAATGTTGTAGACGCTGGTATTAAAGTAGATGGTAAGTTCGCAATTTCTGAACAAAGTGAATGGAATTTATCTGACGATGCAGCCTATGTACATTATGCAGATAATGAAACGATTGGTGGCTTACAGTTTGCAGGAATTCCTGATGTAAAAGCGCCACTCGTTTGTGACTATTCATCAAGTATTTTATCTGCTCCATTAGATGTGACCAAGTTTGGTTTGATCTATGCTGGCGCACAAAAAAATATTGGTCCTGCTGGTTTAACAATTGTCATTATTCGTGATGACTTACTTGATCAAGCTAAACCAGAAATTCCAAGCATTCTAAAATATGGTGACCAAGCCAAAAATGGTTCTATGGTTAATACACCATCGACTTACGCTTGGTACTTGTCTGGTTTGGTATTTGAGTGGTTGTTAGAGCAGGGTGGGGTAGACGCTATCCATAAGGTTAATCTTGCAAAAGCTCAGTCATTATATGGTTATATCGACTCAAGCGATTTCTACAATAACCCGATTGCAATTCCGAACCGTTCAATTATGAATGTACCGTTTACCTTGGCAGATGAAGCTTTAGACAAGCAATTCTTAAAAGAAGCGGAAGCAAACCATTTGTTGAATTTAGCTGGACACCGTTCTGTAGGTGGTATGCGTGCAAGTATTTACAACGCAGTACCATTAGAAGGCGTACAGGCTTTAATTAGCTTTATGGATGATTTTGCAAAACGTAATGGTTAAGCAAATCAAATAAATAAAGCCCTCAAATGAGGGCTTTATTTTTGGATAAATTTTATAAACTAAAAAGGCACTAAACCAAGTTGGTGCATGAATATGGCAGCTAAAAACATACCCAATACAAAAAAGCAAAACGCACCAGTATCGACCTTTACGCGCAGGCTACTAGATTGAATGAGGCTGGTGGTTTGTTCGGGTATAATCTTCATTCAATAACCTAATTATTAAAATATTAGTGAAATTCAATTAGTTTCACCCTTTTTAGCACAAATAGTCGCCTGAATCCAGATATTACCGCGAATATATTCGCCAATATTAAAGTTTTTATACAAATCATTTTTGGTCGCAATGCGCACTAATATGGCAGGAAGATCATCTTCTAAAACCAAAGTAACATCATAAAGGGTATATTCTGCCCCCATAAATGTCATAGAAGTTTTGCCAACGATATTACCTTGGAACCATGCTTCATCTTCTTGACCAAGATTTTCGCCATATAAATATGCAACCATTTTAGAAAAATCAACAGTTACAGGTTCTTGATCTTCTGGGGTTTTTGGCTGCCATTCATTAATGAGTTCCTGTAAGTTTTCAGGAGCAATACCATTATGTTCAGTCAAAATAGCATTTAATGCACGGTGATGTTTAATTGAAGCTGGGTCATCAACAACAATTTTTTCGCCCGCTGGAACTGGTTCTAATTCATACGCCCATGCATTAAATTGAACTTGATAGTCTTTAGTTTTGTCATATTGACAAGCGTTAACGCTAAATAAATTATCAAATGCATAAACCGTTGTATCTTTATTTAGTTTTAAACTTAAAACAGCTTGTGTCGCAGAGTCACAAGTAATGATACGTTCAATTTTCGCATTATATTGATATGGACTTTCAAAACTTGGAAAGGCTGTTTTGAGTGCGCGAGGTTTCTGATTTTCAACCGCAATAATCTGGTTGATTGTAACTTTTTGGTTTTGTGGGCCTTGAATCAACCAAAAAGATTGATCCATATCTTCTTCATGTTCGCATAAGCCCATTGGCATTACGGGTGCATCAAGTGCTAGTCCTAACCATTTTGGTACATCTGTTTCAGGATGGGACGTCAATAGATTCCAATGTTCGCCATGACTACCAAAATTTTGGTCATTTACTTTAATTACTTCTGGACTGTTTTGATTTTTCATAAGCACGATGCTGTTGGGTTCACATTACTTGTTATATTAAATCGAGGGTGTTTACTGTTTTTCAAGTCACCATATGTAAATTCTCTTGTAAAAGCACATATTTAGTCATTTAAACATAGATATTGCTTCTATTTATAAAAGAAAAGGTAGATCTGACTCTTAAGAAAACTGAAATACCAAATTAAAAATAAGTTTAATGTTTATTACTATTCACCTTAGAAAAGCATCTGTTAGACTTATATTTTTAGTGGAAATAGAGAATAACGTGCTGCCATTTAAACTATGGGTAGACGCAGACGCCTTACCAAGAATATTACGTGAAGTGATTTTGCGCGCATCAGATCGTTATCAGTTAGAAGTTATTTTTGTTGCTAATCAAAATGTTGGTATTACGCCTTCTGTTCGCATCAAGTCAATACAGGTTTTAAGTGGTGCCGATCAGGCCGATAAAGAAATAGTCGATCGCATGATTGAAAATGACATTGTCATTACGCAAGATATTCCACTGGCAGCTCAAGTGATCGAGAAAGGGGGCGTTGCTATTCATCCACGTGGTGAAGTCTATACAACCGCGAATGTTAAAGCACGTTTACATCTGCGTGATTTCATGGATACGCTTCGTGGTGCGGGTGTGCAAACTGGTGGGCCGCCGCCTATTTCTGAGCGAGATAAGCGTGAATTTTCAAGTTCATTAGATCAAACAATTTTAAAGCAAAAACGTAAAACAGCTAAGTGAGCAACACATGCCATCGCAAACCAATTTGGCTTTAACTTATGCCTTGTTAGTGTTCATTTGGGCAACCACTCCATTGGCTATTGTTTGGAGTGTGTCTGATTTACATCTTATGTGGGCATTGTTGTTACGCTTTTTTATTGCATTGCCTTTGGCAGTAATCATATTACTGATTTTAAGAACACCTTTTCCGACTCATCGACAGGCAGTTCACAGCTACATTGCCGGATCTTTTAGCTTAATTGGCTCTCAAATTTTTACCTATGCGGCTACCGAATATTTAAGTTCAGGCATGATTGCGCTTATGTTTGGTTTGGCGCCTATTATGGCAGGACTCATTGGTCGGTTCGCATTTGGTCAGCAACTCTATAAGTTGCAATGGTTAGGTATGGCGATTGCAGTCAGTGGTTTAGCCATCATTTGTTTTAATGGTGCAAATCAGCATGTGCATCCGTTCGGCATTGTCCTCATGCTGATGAGTGTATTTGTTTATTCTTTTTCAATTTTCTGGGTTAAGAAAGTTAATGCTCAGATCCAGCCTATGGCTCAGGCAACAGGCTCTATTTTAGTTTCTTCAATTTTGGCAAGTTGTCTTATTCCATTTATTTGGCAATATGCACCGACACATTTTCCAGAAGCTAAATCTTTATTTGCTTTAATTTATACGGTACTGATGGCTTCATTAGTCGCCATGTTTTGTTATTTCAAACTTATACAAAATATTCAGCCAACGACATTATCTTTAACGACAGTAATTACACCAATGTTAGCTATGATGATTGGAGCTGCTTTAAACCACGAACAACTGTCGATTATGGTTTTTGTGGGGGCTTTAATTATTCTGTTTGGACTATTTTTATATTTCTATAAAGACATTCAAGCAAATCGAAATTTTGTCCGACATATTAAGTCTAAATAGGAGAAGATTTGGGTAATTTGTTGAGCTTATTCATTAAATTGTTCTAATTCGTAGCGAAATGCATGATCAAATTGATCTCCCAACTTAAGTAGTAGAAAATAGCGCAGCAATATAATATTAGGATTGTTAAGGAAAGGTCAGAACTTACTGATTTTTAAACCTTAATACAGCATCTAACGATATGGCCAAATAGTAGATGTCGATGTAATCTGACTTTAGCATCTGCTATTTCCCATCAATCACCTTGGATTTAGAAGGTATGTTTAAACCAATCTCACTGTATATAGGGTTGAGATATACTCGCGCAAGACGCAGTAATCATTTTATTTCTTTTATTGCATTGGTTTCGATGATCGGTTTGACACTAGGTGTCGCTGTACTGATTACGGTACTTTCTGTGATGAACGGTTTCGATCGCGAATTGAAAAACCGTGTTTTGGGAATGGTGCCGCAAGCGACAGTTTCATCTACACAAATCCTTACGGATTGGCCTGAACTGGTGAAGCGAGTTGAACATCATCCACATGTAACTGGGGTTGCACCTTTTACCCAATTGCAAGGTATGTTAACCGCGCAAGGGCAAGTCGCTGGTATTATGGTGACGGGTATTGACCCAAAATATGAAAAGAATGTGTCTATTATTCAAAATCATATAGTTGCTGGTAGCTTAGACTCACTTAAAAAAGGGGAGTTTGGTATTGTCCTTGGTAAAGATATGGCTGATTCATTAGGCTTGCGTCTAAATGATAGTGTGACATTGGTTTTACCTGAAGCAACGCCATCTCCAGCGGGTGTAGTACCTCGTTTCAAGCGTTTTAAAGTAGTGGGGATTTTTAGTGTAGGTGCCGAAGTTGACTCTATGGTGGGCTATATCGCTCTCTATGATGCGTCAACACTATTACGCTTACCAGATGGTGCCCAAGGTGTTCGTTTAAAACTAGATGATATTTTTGCCGCGCCGCAAGTTGCTGACGACTTGGTGAAAAGTTTACCAAGCAATTTCTATGCAACGAACTGGACCTATACGCATGGCAATCTGTTTAATGCCATTCAAATGGAAAAAACACTCGTTGGTTTGTTACTTGTACTTATCATTGTTGTTGCAGCATTTAATATCGTTTCGTCATTGGTTATGGTTGTAACTGATAAAAAATCAGATATTGCCATTTTGCGTACATTAGGCGCTTCGCCATCAATGATCACTAAAATATTTATGGTGCAAGGTACTGTCATTGGTGTGATTGGTACAGTTGCTGGTACCGTTTTAGGTGTAATTTTGGCTTTAACCATTAGTGATATCATTTCATGGTTTAACAATGTGTTAGGTTTAAATCTATTTGATGCTTACTTTGTGCATTACCTACCTTCTTATTTAAGATGGCAAGATGTGACGGTTATTGTGACTGTGTCTTTACTTCTCAGCTTCTTGGCAACGATTTATCCGGCACTTCGTGCGGCCAAAGTTCAACCTGCCGAGGCACTGCGTTATGAGTAAAATTGTTCTAGAAGCAAAAGATATCTATAAACATTTTGATGATGGTAAATCTAAGGTTGAAGTCATTAAAGGTCTTTCTTTACAAGTTGAAGCTGGGCAGTTTGTTTCGATTGTTGGTGCGAGTGGTTCAGGTAAAAGTACTTTACTTCATGCGCTAGGCGGCCTAGAGCAACCAACGCAAGGACAAGTATTTTTAAATGGTCAGCGTTTTGATAATTTAGGTGAAGCCGAGCGTGGTTTTCAACGTAACAAATACCTTGGTTTTGTTTATCAATTTCACCATTTGTTACCTGAGTTTACTGCGCTTGAAAATGTGGCAATGCCGCTTATGCTTCGACCAGATAGCCAATACAAATCGGTAAAGGCACAAGCTGAATACTTACTAGACCGAGTGGGATTATCTCATCGTATGGATCATCAGCCAGGTGAGCTTTCAGGCGGTGAGCGCCAACGTGTTGCTTTGGCTCGTGCTTTGGTCACTCAACCTGCGGTTGTTTTGGCCGATGAACCTACAGGAAACCTCGATCGTAAAACAGCTCTAGGTATTTTTGAATTACTGACTGATCTTAAGAAAGAACTCAATATGGCTATGCTCATTGTGACTCATGATGAACAGTTGGCTCAGGCAGCAGATTCAATCTTACATATGGAAGATGGTCTTTGGGTCAGCGGTTCTTAAAAAATTGTCATTAAATCACATTGTTAAAGCCCACACAGTTGGGCTTTAATTTTGCCCCTAAAAAGATAACGATATGACTTTAAATGTTGAAACTTATTTTACTGGGGTGGGTTGTAGGTATTGCACTCATGGGAATAGAGCTTCCTTTAATAATGCAATATGGTTGGATTGGTAAAGTTCTACTCTTTATCAGCTTTATTTTTTATATTTTTAAGCGGCATATTTTTGTAAATCGTTCCATATTAAAAGCAGTTTATTGTTTAATCTGTTGCCTAAGCCTTTTTGTTATAGGTCATCAATATGCTCAGCATGCCTTAAATGAAAGATTACAACTACGGGAGATGCAACCTGAGTCTTTAGACATAGTTGTTTATGTAGATCGAATAAGTGAAGAAAAAGATAATAAGACACAGCAAGTCGCTCAGGTTCTGGGGCGGTCATCCCAGGTGGTGAATTGGTTATTATATTTAAAAAATGAAAATGAGAACGCTTTGATAGAGGGGCCAAAATTACAATTAGGCCACTACTATCGAATATCGGGTAAAACCAGACCCGCTCATAGTTATGCAGTATCAGGTGCTTTTGATCAAGAACAATGGTTCATTCAACGAAATATAATGTCAGGTTTTAGTGTTCAGCATATTGAGCCTTTAAACTCGAATGAAATTTATCGGTTGGGTTATCAAAATCATTTACAACAGCAACAAAAGTTTTTTACTAGGCAACAATTAAATATAGAAAAACTTCGTCTAGAGTTTAGATTAATACTAAAAAAATCTCCCTTTCAGAATAAAGGATTGTTATTAGCACTTCTGACAGGGGACGAAAGTCTTTTAAATGAAGACACTAAAAATCAATTTAAACAATTAGGCATTTCTCATTTGTTGGCTATTTCGGGGCCTCATGTCCTCATTTTTGCCATCATGTTGTCTTGGGGTTTACATCAATTAGTACGACGTTATTATCCGCAGATTTATTTGTGGCAACCCAAGCAAATATTGGCAATGATTCCATTATGTTTTGGGGTTTTGATTTATACAGCTTTTGTAGGCTTTGAAATTCCAGCTTTAAGAACTTTACTTTCAGTATTCTTATTTGCCTTTCTATTGTTAGTCAAACTGCCTGTTAAGCCATTTTCACTCTTGGTTTACAGCGCAAGTCTACTTTTACTTTTCGACCCATTTAGTGTTTTATCGGCAGGTTTTTGGCTCTCTTATGGTTCTTGCTTTATTTTATTACGGATTTATCAAACCATAGTACAGACTCCAAATCTTGTTTCAGTGAGTCTGCTATCTAAAATAATTCTTTTAAGTAAAACCATAATTGAATCTCAGGGTAAAATATTTATTGCCCTATGTCCTCTTATGCTGATCTTCTTTCAACAGATTTCATGGATTGCACCTCTCACAAATATTATCGCTGTTCCTCTGTTAGGAGGAGTTATTGTTCCTTTGAATATTTTTGCTGCTTGTGTGTGGCTTATTTTTAATTCACTTGGAAATGCACTCTTTCAGATTAATGATATTTTGCTCAGTATAGTGCTGACATGTTTTAGTCTTTTAGAGAAATTATCTCTACCGTTGCAAGGTTTTAGTCTGACACCACTGGCTTTGTTAGGCTTAAGCTGTGCCATTATTATCTTATTTTTACCACGTGGTGTTTTACCGAAATTTTGGGGACTTATCTGTTGTTTACCCTTAGTTATTCCGAATAAAACCTCTCAGCCAATCCAATTAAATATTATAGATGTAGGCCAAGGACAAGCGATTTTTCTACAACACCCAGAGCAGACGTGGTTAATTGATACTGGTGGTTCTTATGACGAGAAAGCCTTTAGTATTGGGCAAAATGTAGTAATTCCATATTTACGTCAGAAAGGTATTAAACAACTAGATCACGTGGTGTTATCTCATCTTGACCAAGATCATAGTGGGGCATTTCCTTTTATCGCTCAGGCTTTTCCTATCAAACAAGTCATATCAAATGAGTTATGGGCAGAGCAGGTTAAAGAACCATTTACCTATTGTCATCAAGGGCAAAAATGGCAGTACCCACAGTTAGATATTGAGATACTTTGGCCTAAAGAAAATGATTTAAATTTAGTTTCTTCAAATCAAAATCAATATTCTTGTGTCGTTTATATTCATTTAAAACAGATAAAAGGTTATCAAAACTATTTAATTATGGGGGATGCAGGGTGGGAAGCAGAATATCAACTAATCAAAGAATATCCTGATTTAAAAGTAGATGTTTTGGTATTAGGTCATCATGGCAGTAAACATAGTTCTGCCTATGATTTCTTAGCGACTTTAAATCCCAAGCTTGTTATTGCTTCTGTCGGCTTTAATAACCGATACGGTCATCCAAGCAAAGAAGTTTTGGCGAGAATACAAGAACTTAATATTCCGTTTAAAAGCACCGTTGAGCAAGGAACATTAAGTTTTGTATCTCAGAATCATCAAATGGTTTTATACACTCGACGTTTGGAGCGTACTTGGCTTCACAGAACTTTGTGAAGCTTCTGCTTTAAGCTTAGCCACAATTTGAAGAGCTTCAGCTGGATCAATATTATAAATGTTATCTAAAGCAGGGTTAGCTTTAAAACGTTTATAACTCCAGTGGTAATGCTCTGGATAGCGCTGGATAAGTTGTTCAATAGCTTGGTGAATGACAAATGTTCCATCATCTGGACTACCTTCGTAGATCTTCTCATCCATAGGTTCAATGTGCATCGTAAAGCCATCATTTTCGTTACGAATTGCATACATGAATAAAGCTTTTGCTTTAGTTTTCTGGATGAGCTTGGCACTTAAATTACTTGAAGCAAGTGGAACACCAAAATAATTGATCATACTGCCGCCGATGTTGGGCGTATGGTCAGGTAAAATTGCGGTAGTTTGACCTTGTTTTAAAGCTTTAAAAATTTGTCTTACACCACTTTCATCAGTAGGAACCAAGTTGGCTCGTTCACGACTACGTGCATCTCGAACAAAACGGTCTGCATCTTCATTTTTTACAGGTTTGTATAAAATTGTCATTGAAGTGAACTGTGAGCACCAAGCATTCAAGATTTCCCATGTACCAAAATGGGGGATAATCATGACAAGCCCTTTTTTTGCTGCAAGTGCTTCGTGATAGTAATGTTCACCTTCAATATGGTGAATTCTTTCGATATTCTTACTATTTGATGAACCCCAAATACTTAAAAATTCAAAGTATGAGGTGATTTCATTACGAATAGCTTGTTCCGTAATCTCTAAGCGTTGCTGTGGCGTTAAATGTGGAAGGGCGATTTGTAGGTTCAGTTCTATACTTTTTGATGTTTTAGTAATTTTTAAAGTATTGATTAACCCTGCCAACATACGGGCAAGAAAACGTCCAAATTTAATTGGCTGGCGGCT
>NZ_JRVL01000179.1:0-10589 GCF_054823985.1 Acinetobacter sp. GN11
TTTATCAAATCAACGTATATAATGACATCATTTTAGATTAATTTGGATTGGAATTTTATGTCCGATTGGCCACCAAAACCACAAAATGAACCTATAAGCCCTAAACAAAATGGACCAGAATGGCAAATTCTTGAGAAGGCTGTACTTGCTTCAGTCGAGGAACAGCGTCGTAGCCGTCGTTGGGGTATCTTCTTTAAAACATTAACTTTTATTTATTTGTTATTCATTGTTGTACTCATGGGTAAAGGCTGTTCAACCAGCAAAGAAGGCTCTGCTGTAAATAGCAGTAGCGCTCATTTGGCAGTAGTAGATATTATTGGAACTATTGATGCTTCGAGTAATCAAGCGGTCAATAGTGAAGATACGAATAAAGCGCTTAAGCGTGCTTTTGAAGCTTCAAATAGTAAAGCTATTGCACTTAATATTAACTCACCTGGCGGTTCTCCAGTTCAGTCTGATGAAATCTGGCAAGAAATTCGCTATTTGAAAAAAGAACACCCTGACAAAAAAGTCTATGCAGTGATTGGTGATATGGGTGCTTCAGGTGCGTATTATATTGCGTCTGCTGCTGATGAAATTATTGTGAATCCATCGAGTTTAGTCGGTTCAATTGGTGTCATTATGCCGAACTATGGGATTACTGGTTTAGCTCAAAAACTTGGCATTGAAGATCGTACTTTAACGGCAGGAACGAATAAAGACATTTTAAGTATGACAAAACCGATTGATCCTGTGCAAAAGCAACATATTCAATCTGTTCTTGATAATGTTCATACTCACTTTATCACTGCAGTTAAAGAAGGGCGTGGAAAGCGTTTAAAATCAAATGATCCAGCTATTTTTTCTGGTTTATTCTGGACTGGTGAACAAGCAATCCAGTTAGGTGTTGCTGACCGTTCAGGTAACATTACGAGCTTGATGCGTGAACTAAAGCTTGATAATAAAGTTGACTACACAATTGAGCGTAACCCATTACAATCAATTTTAGGTCGTATGGGTGCACAAATAGGGCAAGGGGTAAGTGAATCAATTGCTCAAGAAGTGCAGACTCGTCAAAGCGCAAAATTACAATAAAATCTGTTTTAGGATAGCGGTATGTCAATGAAACCAGTTATACACTTTGCTCATGCTAATGGCGTACCTTCAAAAGTGTATCAAAAACTGTTTGACCAGTTGAAAGGGGAATATGACATTATTTATGTTCCCTTGATTGGTCCTGATAAACGTTATCCTGTGACGAATCATTGGCCTGCTTTGGTTGATCAGGTGATTGACAGCATTGTGCGGCAGGCGAAAGGACGTAAAGTTATTGGACTTGGGCATTCTCTTGGTTCGGTTTTAACGTTGATGGCATCTTTTCAGCGTCCTGAACTCTTTTCTCAAGTGATTATGTTAGACCCGCCTCTTATTTTGGGGCGATATTCATTTGCTTTTCATATGGCAAAACTATTCCGTCCTAAATTAGTTGATGCAATGACACCAGCGGGTTTATCTGCACGCCGTCGTGAACATTGGGAATCGAGAGAGCAGGCTGCTGAGTTATTACGTCCTAAAGGTTTCTATAAAGATTTTGATGAAGATTGTTTTCAAGCCTACATCGACTATGCTTTGAAAGAAGATTCGGTTCGCGGTGGAGTAACTTTAACGATTTCTCGTGAGGATGAAGTTGCAATTTTCCGTAAAAATCCTTCTTGGTGGTGGCTGCCTATGCCAAAACCTAAAATGCCTGTGCATTTAGTGGTAGGTAAAGGAAGTGATTTCTTAAAAAGAGGCTTTCCTCAAATGGCAAAGCGAAAAATGGGAATTCCGTTTACTGTGGTTGAGGGTGGGCATATGTTTCCTCTAGAACATCCTATTGATACAGTGAATGCTATAAAGAAATTGATTCATCATCAGCCAAATTAATTTTTAGACTTATAAAAAAGGACATGCTGGCATGTCCTTTTTTATTTTTGCTTTTAAGTAAAAAGTTTTACCAATTTGCAAAACGAATAGGGTGTTCAAGAACTTGATCACGGAAATAAGCTTGACCATTTTTCCATGTAAGTTGACCGTTACATAACCACTCTGCTACTTGTGGGTAGATAAAGTGTTCAAGTGTATGCACTCGATTTGCTAATGAAGCGGCAGTATCATGTTCTTTAACTGAAATAGCGGATTGGGCAATTGATTGACCAGAATCCAGTTCTGCAGTTACAAAGTGTACGGTACAACCATGTAAACGATCACCTGTGTTTAAAACACGTTGATGAGTATTCACACCTTTATAAGCTGGAAGAAGTGAGGGGTGTATGTTCAGCATTTTCCCTTGCCATTTGTTGACAAAGGTGGGAGTTAAAATGCGCATGAAACCGGCTAAAATAATCACATCCACTTGCCAAGCCAAGAGCTGTTGATGCATTGCTTCATCAAACACTTCACGAGTTGGAAAGTCTTTATGGGAAATAACTGCCGTAGCAATATTGGCTTTTTGAGCACGCTCTAGGGCATAAGCATCTGCTTTATTAGACAGTACACCTACAATTTGCCCTGATAGATTTGCATCTATCAAGGCTTGTAAATTACTGCCGTTCCCAGAGACTAGAACAGCAATTTTTATCATGCAAAGATCACACGAATTTTTTCGTCTGCACCTTCCACTGATTCAGCATTTTCTTGGATATGTCCAATTTTCCAAGCTTTTTCACCTTGAGCATTAAGCACTTCAATTGCTTTTTCTGCATCATTTACATCAACAGCAATGACCATGCCTACGCCACAGTTAAACGTACGGTACATTTCAAAGCGTTCTACATTGCCTTCGCGTTGTAGAAGTTGGAATAATTCAGACCATTCCCACGAAGCTTCATCAATGACTGCTTGAGCACCATTTGGTAATACACGTGGTAAGTTACCCGGTAAACCGCCACCAGTGATGTGTGCCATAGCATGTACATCAACTTGTTTGCAAAGTTCAAGAACTGGTTTTACATAGATACGTGTTGGTTCCATTGCAACGTCTGCAAGAGGCCGACCATCAATTACTTGAGTTAAATCAACGTTTTTAACGTCTAAGATTTTACGTAGTAATGAGTAACCATTCGAGTGAGCACCACTTGATGCAACACCGATAAGTACGTCACCAGACTTTACTTTAGAGCCATCAATAATTTTGCTTTGCTCAACAACACCAACAGCAAAACCAGCAAGATCGTAATCTTCGCCTTCATACATGCCTGGCATTTCTGCGGTTTCACCACCTACAAGTGCGCAACCTGCAAGCTCACAACCTTTACCAATACCCGTAACAACATTTGCAGCAACGTCAACATTTAAGTGACCAGTTGCGTAGTAATCAAGGAAGAATAATGGTTCTGCACCACAAACTAAAAGATCATTTACACACATAGCCACAAGATCTTGGCCGATTGTGTCATGACGATTAAGATTAAGCGCCAAACGTAATTTAGTTCCTACACCATCAGTTCCAGAAACTAAAACAGGCTCTTCATAACCTTTAGGAATTTTGCATAGTGCACCAAAGCCACCAAGACCGCCCATTACTTCAGGACGACTTGTACGTTTAGCGACTGACTTGATACGATCGACCAGTGCGTCGCCCGCTTCAATGTCGACACCCGCATCTTTGTAGCTTAAACCGGTATTTGGGGTAGAAGTTGAGTTGCTCATAAATGAAGTCTCCGCATTGGCGGCAGATTATAACCTGAATATACGAAACTCTTATGTTATTTATGCTCGAAAATGCTATCTTTAATAAAAATATTTTTTCATTTATAACGATTAAATCAAAAAAGGCTAGATTTTATGCAAGATCGTATACTGCGCCGTATTCTTTTACTCGCAGGTATTGTATTGCTGGTATGGGTATTGTACTTACTCAAGCCTGTAGTCATTCCTTTTATCGGTGCTTTTTTCCTGGCTTATTTATTCAGTCCACTTGTTGATGTCCTGGTAAAAATCAAATTACCTCGCTGGTTAGCAATTAGTGTGGTTTTTATAGGAATCGGTGTAACCTTAACTATTGCACTCTGGTATTTGGTTCCTCTGATCTGGAAACAATTGGTTTACGCCCGAGATAGCATTCCAGCAGGTATTCACTGGATTAATGCAGAACTATTGCCATGGGTTTCTTCAACATTTAATGTTCAGCAAATGGAAATTGATACAGATCAAATGTCCAAAGCTGTCATGGATTACGTTCAGACAAATTACAGTGCCGATAGTATTCAAGCTGTCCTATTAAAGCTTGCACAATCAGGTCTCAATTTTATTCAGATCGGTGGAACAGTTGTTTTAATTCCAATTATTGCTTTTTATTTTTTACTAGACTGGGACCGTATGTTACAAAACTTACGTCGTCTCATTCCACGCCCATATGAAGCAACTACTTTACAGATCGTTAGCGAATGTCATAGCGTTTTAGGAGCGTTTGTTAAAGGTCAGTTTCTCGTCATGCTATTGCTCGGCGTAGTATACGCAGTTGGTTTGCAGCTCATTGGTTTGGAAGTTGGTCTTATTATTGGTATGGTGGCTGGTCTTGCCAGTATTATTCCTTATTTAGGATTTGCCGTAGGTATTATTGCGGCTGTTATTGCTAGCTTGTTCCAGTTCGGATTGGACTGGATGCATCTATTACTCGTTGGCATAGTTTTTATGATTGGCCAAGCGGTAGAAGGTTATATTCTACAGCCATTCCTACTGGGCGATAAAATTGGTTTATCTCCTGTAGCAGTTGTTTTTGCCGTATTGGCGGGTGCACAGCTTGCCGGTTTCTTGGGAATGTTGATTGCATTGCCTGTTGCTGCTGTTATTGTGGTGTTGTTGAAGCATTTAAGAGAGAATTATGAAAGAAGCTCACTTTATGCTCCACCTTCTACTTTATTGATACAAGAAGGCGGCAATATTGAGCAAATTCATGTAGAAACTGAAAGCACTAAGCTTGATCTTGAGGTTAAAACACAGCAAGATACAGATAGACTGAAACCATCTGACCAGAAATAATTTCAAGGTTAATTCAATATATGCGTCAACTCCAACTGGATATAGAACCTCAACTTGATGCCCGAATTAGTGATTTTTCGGGACCGAGTTGGGGGAATGTAGTCGATGCTGTGCGTCAACTACATGCTGGTCTGGTAAGTAGGTTTTACATCTACGGTGGAGCAGGGACAGGTAAGAGTCATTTACTTTCTGCAATTTGTGATTCTTATTTAGAAATAGGCAAATCTGCAATTAAAGTTTCTTTGCTTGAACTCCTTGATGCTCCTATCGAAGCAATTACTTCTTTAGAGCATTATGACCTTGTTGCTTTGGATGATATTGAATCGATTAGTGGTGTGCCTCATTGGCAAAAAGCTGTCTTTCATTTAATGAATAATCACGAAGGACAGTTAGTATTTTCTTCGCGTGTAGCGCCTATAGAATTAAAGTTGGAATTACCAGATTTGCAGTCACGACTTACACAAGCTGTCAGTGTTAAAGTGCCGAGTGGAAGTTTATATGCGGATCGCTATGCTTTGGTTACATCTGTAATGTCTAGACGTGGTATTCATTTTGATCAGCAAATTGTTGACTATTTATTGTTACACGGCCCTCATCAGGCTTCACTTTTGCTACAGACAGTTGCCCAATTAGAAAAACTGCTCAAAGGCGAAAAAACAAAACTTTCGAATGCAACTTTAAGACAAATTTATGCTTTGATTGATGAATATCAACAATAGATATTTTTTAATCTTGTATTATTGCCTCACCTGCGCACATAAAAAACTATTAAAAATAGAGTGTATGGCACAAGATTTCTAATTTCAGAGCACTTACCTCTATATCTTTTTAAATTTCCTTCTAATTAGTAAATATTCACATTTTTGTATTTAAAAAAGTTTTTTAAATGTATGAAGCTTTTTGTAATCTGGTTCAAAAATGACTCTACAGACCGACCAAAATGTCTTGAGAAATTCTACTTGCTGTGACAAAGTACGCACAAAGGATGCGATTGCAAAAGCGGAAATTTTGCAATATTGACAAAAAAAATGAAAAAGATGTAAGGAGATGGGTATGCTCAAACGGAGCATTGCTTTTGCTTTATTGGCTGCTGCTGGACACGCTTATTCTGCCGATATTCAAGTCACAAGCTTAATTGATGAAGATAAAGACGATACGCTATGTACGTTGCGTGAGGCTGTACAATTTCTTAATTATCGAGCATCTTCCAATGCTGCTGATGTCGAAAAATATGCAACTGGTTATCATGGATGCGGAGGTAAAGACGCCTCTTCAAACATTATTTTAAAGCGTGATAAAGAATATGCATTGAATGAAAGTATAACAATTACAGGTGCTCTAAATATTCTTACAGAGAGTGACTCAAGTTTTATTGATAATGATGCTCCGGGGACTCATAACGCTAGCATTAAAATGGCGGGTACAGACCGCCTGTTTAAAATTGATGATAATAATGTTGAAAAAGCCTCGTTCTCTGTCTCTTTGAGTGATCTAAATTTACAAGGTGCAGGCCCTAACACTTCGGCATTAGATGGAGGATTAATTTATAACCATGAACAATTAATTATTAAAAATTCACGTTTGCTTAATGGTTATGCTACCCGTGGTGGTGCAATTTATAATGCTGGTAATTTATCTAATACGACAAGAACAGCTGGTACAGTTACCCTTACCAATAATTTAATACAGAATAATAAAGCGAGTCAGGGAGCAGTTTTATATAGTGAAATGCCTCTTTATTATATTACTCAATCTGTTTTACGTGATAATGAAGTTACATCCGCAGATAATGCCTTATTGTATGTTCAAACTAAGTTTGCAGATGAAAGTACTGGAGGTTATTTAACTTCACGTGCTATTGGATTAAGTAATAGTACAATTTTTCATAATAAAGGTGGTTTTATTGCAAATATCCGAGATGGAATGTTTGTGAATAACATTACTATGATTAAAAATGACAAAGGACTATTTCTTGATGCCCCTCAAGGAAATGCTTCTGTTTCAAACAGTATATTAGTAGGGAATACTCTAAATTGTCAGGTAGCTACAACCGATAAAGCAATTATACAAAGTAATTTGGTTACTGCTGAATGTAACCGAAATGCGACCTCAAAGCTTCCTAATATTCTTTATCCTGCTAATGAAAAATTAATTGCGGGAGATACAGATGAAGGTGTGTGCGATGTAACTGCTCAAAATGGATTGTTATGCCCTTATAACACGCCAAAAAATAGCTTTCTGGGTTTCTTTAGACCACGATTACTTGAGAATTATAAAAATTTAGCTGAATCATTGATCATTAATAAAGGACGTCTTTATAGTGATGGCTCTTCAATTGGTTTAGCGAGTTGTGAAAGATATGATCAACGTGGTAAGAGTCGAAGTGGATATGATGAACTCTGCGATTTAGGTGCAATCGAATATATTGTAGATAGTGAAGTCTCTTCAGTTGGTCAAGATATTAAATATGGCCAAGTTGCAAAATTCGGTATTTTAGGTTCTTTAAGTGAAGCTGATTTGGTTACGCCTGCTACGTGTAAGCGCTTGTTTGGTGCGCGTGCTGATGGCAAAGACTGGCAACCAGGATGTCTTAAAGTTAGACAAAGCACAGATACTCCAGTTTCAAAAGGTAGTATAACCTTAGATCAAAATGGTAATGTGATTTATACGCCAAATGGAAATTGGCATGGCGCAGATATCTTTAGTATTCAGGTGATTACTAGCGTATCTCGTTTTAATGAGGGTGAAGAGTTTCAATATATTACTATCCCAACAAGAATTGTTCAGGAGCCTTTATCTGGAATTGAAGATAAATCTGTGAGTACTGGCGGTGGGGGAAGTATAGGCGGTGGTTTAATTTTAGGGTTATTTGGATTAATTGCATTACGCCGTTTCAAGTCATAAACAGGGATGTGGGCTATGAAAAATTATCAAAAAGCGCTGGGTGTAATTACTGTTATCGCAGCAATGCCTTTAATGGCTCAAACAACAATAAAAGTTACAACATTTGCTGATGAGGATAATGAGAACATGAATGCATGTTCTCTACGTGAAGCTATTACAGCAGCTGAAATGCGTAAATCTTATGGGGGATGTCAGGTTTCTGCAATTGATGCAAACTACACAATTCAACTAGAAGGTGGTACTTACACCTTAAATAAAGAATTAACCCCTAAAATCGGTTTGAATATTATTGGGAAAGAAGCGACGGATTGGGAGCGAAAAGGAGTTCTAACTAATGACTATCCAGCCCAAAAAGCGCTTGAAACTCGTATAAATGCTGGGGGAAAATCACGTATCTTTAATACGGCTGTTTACCAGCAACCTTTAACATTAACTAATATTATTTTGGAAAATGGTAAAAGTACTGAGTCTGGTGGTGCAATTTATGCTGGCGCTGATGTAACTCTAAAAAATAGTCAGATATTAAACTCACAGGCCTCTAAAGGTGGAGCAATTTACCTTGGCGGTAATACTGCCAGTTTAACGATGAGTCATTCTTTAATTCAAAACAATGGCCAGACTTCAACTGAAGGTAGTATTCTCGCAATGAGTTGTATGTTTAATACTTCATATAGCGCACGTACTATATCATTGGATTCAAATAGTTTTGTTAATAATGGATCGACTAGTTCAATAAGTGCTTTTAATTTTTGTGGTAGCCCTACAGCATCCTTTACAAATAATACAATCGCACAAAATATTGCGAGTCTAACCAATGGTAGTATTCTTAAATTTACAGGTGATGCTGATCCATCAAAAAATCAAACCAGTAATTTAAGTTCGGCTAGTAGTTTAACATTGCAAAATAATACGATTGTTGAGAACTCTGCAAACACAACTTTTTTATATGATAAATTAGGTGATAAAAATTTAGATTTTAATGTATTAGCTTTTAATGAAGGGGCTTATGCTTGCCGATATTTACTTGGGGCAGCAGCTGAGGAAAAAGATACTGGACTAGACTTGAGGTTTAATGCTTTAAACTTAACAGGCAATGCGCCTAAATGTGATGTACCCAAAGAAGTAGTTCCTACAGGTAATACTAATATTGATGTAAAAAATAATACTTTAAATACTTTATTAGAGCCTTTAAAAGGACCTAATGAAAATAATGGTTTTTTACCAATTTACTATCCTAAAAATAATTTTTCAGAGCCAGATTTAATTGATGTAGATTCAGAAAATAAAGTTACTTGCCAGACTCAAGATCAGCGTGGGTTAGCTAGGTTGGTAAGTAATACATACTATTATCAAACTTTAAATAAAAATAGTTGTGATATTGGTTCGGTTGAGTTGATGAAACTTACGGCAGGTGATCTAGAAGGTTTAGGTAATATTTCATTTACGACTTTAATAGAGACATATCAAAAAAGCTATGATTTGTATGATAGCCTGCTCAAAGATCCAACTACGCCATCAAACTTTATCGTTTACTATAAAGTTCGTTTAGCTGAATTTAAGGATTTACTCGATAAATTTAAAAATGATACGGCTCATGTAAATACAAAATATCGAGCAATTTATATAGATTTAAAAAATTATGGTTTTCCTCTACCAACTGAAGACAGTAACCATGTGTTAAAGTTTTTTAATACGGCTGATTATAATGTTAAAGCAGAACCTTTGGGTGTGGCGCAAAAAGTAGAAGATTTAACTCCTAAAACAGAAACTAAGAAAAACCAGAGATGTGTGTGGAATCCAACCGTACAGCAAATTCTTTTTTATCGTGTCGATGATGATGTTACTTCAAGTACAACTAATGAATTTTGTAAATATACAATTACAACTAAAGCTGGTGTGGAACTTAGTAGTGGATTAATTAAAGCAAAATTTGCAAATATTGCTCCTGTTTCTGGAGATGGCACAGTAACTTTTAAGTATTTAGCAAATGAAATGATTCCTTTGAATTTACTCAAATATGCGAATGATGATGGTGATGGGCCAGTTAGTACACTTATTACAAAGCCTGATAAGCCTCAATTTGCGGACTTACCAATTTATTTACCAAGCAAAGCTTCAAAAGATGGAATTTTTACGGTCGTTAAGGCAGATCGAGAAGGGCCTTGTCCTGGTAAAGACAGTAAAAATACATGTTACGGTGGTAATATTTATATTCAAGCAAAAAATGTCTTTAACACTTTTAACGATACACTATCTTATAATGTCTATGATGCTAATGGATTAATTTCAGCGAAACCTGGGACAATTAATCTAATAAGTACCGCAACTACTACAGATGATTCTCGAAGTGGTGGCGGTGGTGGGGGAAGTTTAGGAATTTTTTCTATAGCATCCTTACTTGGTTTAGCGATCTATAGACGCTACCGTAAATAAACGATATAAAATAAAAAAGCCTCCAGTTGGAGGCTTTTTTATAGAAACTAGAATCTATATAAGTTATGAAACTTGCGGTGTGAGCTTCACATACTTAGATTAATGTTCTAAATACTTGTTCATATACTCTTCACGAATAGCTGTTCTTTCTTCACCATTCGCTTTAAGCATGCGCTGGCGTAAATCATTACGCTCTTGCGTACTCATTTTTTGCCATGCTTCACGCATTTTTTCTTTTTCAGCATCGGGGA
>NZ_JRVL01000180.1:0-28528 GCF_054823985.1 Acinetobacter sp. GN11
TAAAACTCTTACTGTTCTTTTGCTTCTTCTTGTAGACACACATCCCAATCGCAATACCTGTTCCTATCACTAAAATTGACTTTAACATTTTGCACCTCTTCGATTGACGGAGTAACTTTTGAAAAATCAGCTTTAATTAATAGCACATAATTTGTTATTTAACGGCTTTCATTTGCTCCGCTTTTGTAAGGTATTTAATTTTTATGTTAATTGAATAGTTAAAAAATAAATTTTGATACAAAGCAAAAAGCCTATTCTATATTTTGAATAGGCTTTTTACTGTATTTCAGGATTAAGCAGTATTATGAATTACTTTAAGCAATCTTATTATCTTTGAATACACTACAAATGTATTTAATGCTGAAGTTTTAGTCAAGATAGAGTTGAGTGGTTATACCAATAATTAGTGGTTCTTGTGATGGATATCACGTTTATTTATTTGAAATAAGAAAAACCCATTTCTACTTCTCATGAAGAAATGGGTAATGTGAAAACCACAAAAGACCTGAAATACCAAATGTTCTTACATTCAGTAAGGTTGAGTGTAGTGAATTTACCGAATGGTTGACAATTAAACTAATTGTGTTTTTTTTAGTCATTTCGGCCAATAAAAAAACTGTTATGATTCTGTAGATTAACTCTGTTTAGTCATTCATTATTAACCCAAAATTCTATCAAGTACCCTCACCCAATTATTAAGACATATATTTTCAATCAGTATTTTAGAATAACCACGCTGTTGCATACGCTCAATTAAGCGATGTAGCCCTGTCACATCTTCAAGTTCAGTACCAATAAGTGCACCGTCAAAATCAGAGCCAAAGCCCACATGTTCTTCGCCTAAATGATCCATTAAATATTCTAAATGTTCTAAAATTACATTTATGGATGTATCCGCATTGCGCTGTCCATCTGACCGTAAAAACGCGACATCAAAATTTACGCCTACCATACCTTTACTTTCTCGGATTGCTTTAAGCTGCGAGTCAGTTAAGTTACGTGCTTGAGCACATAAAGCATGCGCATTAGAGTGCGTTGCTACGATTGGCTGCTGCAATATATCTACCGTATTCCAAAAAGCTTGTTCATTCATGTGTGAAACATCAATCACCATCTTTTTATCGGCACAGCGTTTTATAAAGTCTTTGCCATCGCTGGTAAGACCTACTCCAGTGTCGGGCGAATGAGGAAACTTAGCATTTAAACCATGTCCAAAGCGGCTCGGTCTATTCCAGAGTGGGCCAATACTACGCAGGCCTCTTTCATAAAACACATCGAGTAAATCAGGATTTTGTTGTAGAGCTTCTGCACCTTCCATATGCAACACAATTGCTAGCTTTTGCTCTGCTAAGCAATCTTGAATATTCTGAACCGATGTACAAATTTTAATATTTTTAGAGCGCTGAGCGAGTTGATGAGCTAAATCGAGTTGTTCCAAGCAAATTTGTTCAATTTGCTGTTGGGTAAAATCAGAAGCATTCTGATCAAATAGCTTATTAGGATGATGCTGTTGAACATAGCTATATGGGGGTAAAAAAATCGCAAACATTCCTCCCCTAAAACCAGCTTCTTGACAGCGTTTTAGATCAAGATGACCAGCTAAGCGTTCATGAATAAAAGCATGTACAGGATCTGGGTGATCACTTAGCCATAAACGTGTTAAAGCATCATTATGCCCATCAAAAACTGGAATATGGCTAGGCTTCATGAGCATTCCTATTACTTGCTATATGACTGTAATTGTGTGGACTGGAATATTTTGTTTGGCGCTTAAAGATTTAGAGTTTCTACTATTACGGAATACTAAATTTTGCAGTGGTGCAGCCAACTGACTTTCTGTACGTGCTTGTTCAATCATTTGATGATACGGCGATTTCCCACATACAGGATCTGCATTAGCCGCATCTCCAGTCAACATATAGGCCTGACAACGACATCCGCCAAAGTCACGATCTTTCTCTGGGCAACTACGGCACCCTTCTGGCATCCATGCATCACCACGGAAATGATTAAATCCAGTTGATTTGTACCAGATATCTGACAATTTATGTTCGTGGACGTTTGGAAATGAAATTGGCAATTGTCGTGCTGCGTGGCAAGGCAGTGCCATACCATCTGGAGCAACTGTAAAGAAGATTTTACCCCAGCCATTCATACAAGCTTTTGGCCGTTCTTCATAATAATCAGGCACTACAAAAATGAGTTTACAAGGATGATTTTGCGCTTTTAATTTTTCTCGATATTCATTGGTAATCCGTTCTGCACGTATCAGTTGCTCTTGTGTGGGTAATAAACCTTGGCGGTTTAGAAAAGCCCAACCATAAAACTGACAAATTGCTAGCTCGACTGTATCGGCATTCAGCTCAAGGCAAAGTTCAATAATTTGTTCAATCTGGTCAATGTTATGTCGATGAATAACAAAGTTAAGTACCATTGGATAATCGTATTTCTTAACCAGTCGGCACATTTCATACTTTTGTTCAAAAGCATGCTTTGAACCTGCCAAGGCATCATTTACCACAGGATCACTCGCTTGAAAGCTGACTTGAATGTGGTCTAAACCCGCTTGTTTTAGATCAGCAATACGTTGTTCGGTAAGGCCCATACCCGAGGTAATTAAGTTGGTATAAAACCCTTGCTGATGAGCATGTGCAACGAGTTGTTCTAAATCTTGACGTACCAGTGGTTCACCACCAGAGAAACCGAGTTGAACAGCACCCATCTGACGTGCTTGATCAAAAACATCAAACCACTCTTGAGTGGTCAGCTCATTTTTATGCTGAGCGTAGTCCAATGGGTTTGAGCAATATGGGCATTGTAGCGGACAACGATAAGTGAGTTCCGCTAATAACCATAAAGGCAGACCAACACCTTCTGTCATATTAAATCGATCCAGTATTGCTGTTTTGCGACGAGCATGTAATCCACAACATCTTGATCAATCTCAGCAATATCACCAAATTTTTGCTTTAACTGAGCAATAATTGCGGAAACATTTTGTTGCCCATCAATATATTGCCCGATTGCTCCTGCACTTTCATTTAACTTGATCATGCCTTCAGGATATAAAATCACAAAACCATTTTGAGCTGGCTCGAACTGAAAACGGTAACCTTGTCGCCATGTCGGCACAAGGTTCAAATCAAACTGCTCTTTATTCATTTAAATAGTCCTTTGTGCCAAACGCGTTTGCTCGTCACAGTGTGATACGGCGCTTCATTGTGAACATGTGCAAGTGTTAAAGCATCTAAAATGCTCCATAAAATATCCAGTTTAAACTGCAATATTTCAAGCATTCGTTCTTGTTGTTCATGAGTCGTAAATGAATCAAGCGTAATCGTTAAACCATGTTCAACATCACGGCGTGCCTGACTTAAACGAGAACGAAAATATTCATAGCCTTTATCATCAATCCATGGATAGTGCTGCGGCCATGAATCAAGTCGTGACTGATGAATTTGAGGAGCAAAAAGTTCTGTTAAAGAACTGCTTGCTGCTTCACGCCATGAAGCACGGCGTGCAAAGTTCACATAGGCATCTACGGCAAAACGAACACCTGGTAATACTAGTTCTTCAGAAATAACTTGTTCACGACTCAAGCCCACAGCTTCGGCCAAGCGTAACCATGCTTCTCGACCACCGCCATCTGGATATTCACCATCTTGATCTATCATGCGTTGAATCCATTCTTGACGGACTCGCTGGTCGGGGCAATTTGCCATAATCGCCGCATCTTTGAGCGGAATATTAATTTGATAGTAATAGCGGTTTGCAACCCAAGCCTGAATTTGTTGTTGAGTTGCCCGACCTTCATACATCATCACATGAAATGGATGATAGATATGGTAATACTGGCCTTTATCAATAATCGCTTGTTTAAATTGCTCTGTTGTTAAAGCTTCAGGTGTTTGAGTCATGTTTCACCTTAGAGTTCAATCTGCATGCCGTCATAGGCAACTTCTACACCATTTGCTTTAAGCTCAGCAAACTGGCTAGAGTTTTCATTTAAAATTGGATTGGTATTGTTAATGTGAATGAGCACTTTTTTGGGCGTACTCAGTTGATTTAAATAGGATAGCGAACCGCCTTCACCACTAATGTATAAATGCCCCATTTCACGGCCAGTTTTAGTTCCAACCCCTGTTTGTTGCATTTCATCATCTGTCCAAAGTGTTCCATCAATCATGACGCAGTCTGAACTCTGCATAATCTGCATGATTTGATCATCAATTTTTCCAAGACCCGGCGCATAGAACAACTGTTTTTGTGTTTTATGGTCTTTGATAATTAAGGCAATGTTGTCGCCGTCATGTGGGTCATGTCGATGTGGTGAATACGGCGGCGCAGCACTTTTAATGATGAGTGGAATAAATTCTAAATTTTCAAAACCATCAATTTTAAAGGCTTGTTTAGGATTAATTTCATTGTATTGAAGACCACCATTCCAGTGTTTGAGCATATTAAATACTGGAAAGCCGCTTGTTAAATCTTGGTGGACCATTTCTGTACACCATACATTCATTGGACAACCTTCACGTAAGGTTAAAAGCCCAGTCGTATGGTCTAACTGACTGTCCATTAAAATAACGCTTGTTATTCCGGTATCACGCAATTTACGTGCTGGTTGAGCTGCTTTAAATTCGAAAAGTTGCTGGCGGATATCAGGTGATGCGTTTAATAAAACCCAGTCTGTTCCATTTTCAGAAACAGCAATTGATGATTGAGTGCGAGCTTTGGCTTGGATTGAACCTGTGCGCACCCCATGACAGTTCGGGCAGTTACAATTCCACTGCGGGAACCCGCCTCCGGCAGCTGAACCTAAAACATAAATATACATAAAATTAATATCTTATTAGAAAGAGATAAGCCCTAGAACAAGACTAGGGCTTATGACATATTTGGATGAAACTGAATTAACGTGCTTCGAAGTACATAGTAACTTCAAAACCAATGCGTAAATCAGTAAAAGCTGGTTTAGTCCATTGCATAAATTATCTCCGGTTCATATTAATCTCGTGAAATGAATCACTTGATTAAATCTTATAAGGTCATTAAAAATTTATTCTAAATAAAAAATTTGGGTTTGTAGACCACCCCTAGCCAAGATATTGTTCGATAATTGTGTTTTTTGTCCAAATTTTAATATTTCGAACATATTTGCTTATTGGAGGTTTCATCAAACATTCATACTAAAAGCGTATTTTTTATCCGTCTTAATTGATCAAATGATAAAAAAATGAAAAATTTAACAACACTTTTTAAAGTAACAACACTTTCTCTGGCAGTAACGTTATTGGCTGGATGTAATGACGATGATGATGACACCGCACCGCCTGCTCAAAGAAGCAATCAAACTGTAAATATTTTAGCTTTTAATGACTTTCACGGAAATCTTGAACCACCTAAGCGTTATGTTGAAGCACCAAATCCAAATGATGCGGCTCAATCTGTTCGTATTCCTGTGGGTGGTGTGAGTTACTTTGCCGATGCGATTAAAAAACTTAAAGCAGAAAATCCAAATAACGCTGTGGTTTCGGCGGGCGACTTAATTAGTGCATCTCCTCTAACCTCTTCTTTATTTTTAGATGAACCGACCATTGAAGTCATGAATGATATTCAAATTGACTTTAATGCTGTGGGTAACCATGAATTTGACCGTGGTACAGATGAATTACGCCGTTTAAAGAACGGTGGATGTCAGCAATATACAAGTACGGCGCCTTGCCAAATTAATAAAAACTTTAGTGGTGCAAAATTTGATTTCCTTGCTGCTAACGTAGCAATGAAAAATGACGCCAGTAAAACGATCTTTCCTGCATATAAAGTCAAAACTTATGGTGGAATTCCAGTTGCATTTATTGGTTTAACTCTTAAAGCAACGCCAAGTATTGTTTCTGCTGCTGGTATTAAAGACGTTGAGTTTCGTGATGAAGCCGATACGGTAAACGCTTTGATTCCTGAGTTACAAAAACAAGGAATTGAAGCGATTGTAGTGGTTGTACATGAAGGTGCAGCCCCAAGTACGAAGTTTAATGAAAAAACATGTGATGGCTTCAGCGGCCCGATTTTAGGTATTTTGGATAAGCTTAATCCGGCAGTTGATATTGTTGTTTCAGGCCACACACACCAATCTTATATTTGTGACTATGCAACCAAAAATCCGGCAAAACCGTTCTTGCTTACCTCAGCTGGACAATATGGCACGCTCATTACCGACATCAAGGTTGAGCTAGATGGTAAAACTGGTGATGTGATTAAGAAAGATGCTAAACAAGTTCCTATACAAAGTGAGGCCTATACGTCTGGTACAACCACAGTAAGCCTGACAGATCTCTATCAAAAATTTAGTAAGACTCCAAGCATTGAAGCAATTTTAGACAAATACCGCCAAGCAGTGACCTCCATTTCAAGTCGTGTGGTTGGAACTGCAACTGCTGTGGTGAGTCGTACTCAAGTCGAAAGTGGGGAAAGCCCGCTTGGTATTATGATTGCCGATGCTCAGCAAGCGTCTGCCTTAAAAGCAAGTAACCAAGGCTCTGACTTTACCTTAATGAACCCAGGTGGTGTACGTGCCGACCTACTGATTAATAGCAGTAACCAGATTACCTTTGGCGATGTTTTTGCAGTTCAACCTTTTGGTAACTCTATTGTGACTTTGAGCTTAACTGGCAAACAAATTAGAGATGTAATTGAACAGCAATGGTCTGGTGCAAATGCAAACTCACCTAGAATTTTACAGCCATCTAAAGAATTAACTTATCAATATGCGGCAAATGTATCTGTTTCGCCACGAGCAAGTAACATCATGGTTGCTGGTTCACCGTTGGTTGACAGTAAAGTATACCGTGTGACGGTAAATAGCTTCTTAGCAGACGGCGGCGATAACTTTACAGTATTAAAAGATGGCCAAAACCGTGTAGGTGGTGGTCAAGATATTGATGCTCTGGAAAGCTATGTCTCTAAGAATTCGCCGTTAATTGTTCCAGCTACAACTCGAATTAAAGTAATTAAATAATAAGGCTCATCGAATAAAGGACAGCAAAAGCTGTCCTTTATTTTTCTATCTAAGCTTTTTATTCCGTATATAGATTAAGTTCAATACTGCTAATGTCTGCTCCAGTATTTGCAAAAATAATCTCCATAACTTCATGAAGTAATTCATTAACTTTCTCATGCTCAAAGTTAGAGGCTTCTGATGTTTTAAGACAAATCAGATTACAGCTCATTTTATCTTTTCTAATTTTGTAGATACTTTTGCTTTTACCTAAGAATACTCTTTTGATGAGTTTACGATTTTCAAATTCAGATAAAATTCTATAGATCGTTCCTAACGTTATTTTATATTCATTTTTAATTTGAGCATAAATATTGTCTGCGCTTAAGCCTTGTGGATTTTGATTTAAAATTTCAAAAACCTGTATTCTCGATTTTTTTATTGGTAGTCCATTTAATAATGATTTTGAAGTTGCCGTCATGATTAATTAGCCTTAATGGTTAAAAGTATAGAAATTTTTAAAGTTATTTTGTCTATACTGGTTTGAAAATTATGGATATTTGTTTAATAAAAAATAAAGCCTATTCCCCTACGAATAGGCTTTGTACTTAGTTTTAACTTAGAAACTATAAGTCGCTTTTACAAAGTAGTTACGTCCATAAAGTTTGGTATTAAATGATGCATCTTCATTTTCCAGATCAACATCGGTCAGGTTTTTTACGCCATAGTCCAATGTTAAACGTGGCGAAAGTGGTGAGGTAAATGTCACATCGTAAGTAGTATAGGCTGGTAACTCTTTACCACTAGATAACATTTGATGACCTACATAGCTTGCACCAAGATTCATACGATAGTTTTCAACAATAGACCATGAAAGTGAGCTATTAATTAACCATTCGGGACGTTCCGTAAGGTCTTTACCAGTTACTTCATTTTTAGCATCCAAATATGTTGCATTAGCTGTTATCCCTAAATCATCACTAAAGTCATATGCTCCGTTGAGTTCCACACCTTTCAGTTTTGCTTTAGCAACATTGTCCCATTTATATGGATATTTGGTTGGATTTGGAGAATTAGGATTAGAAACACGTTCAATTAAGTTCTCAACATCATTTTCAAATACTGTAACGCCAGCATTCCAGTTTGGTTTACGAACAATTAAAGATGCTTCATAGTTAGTACTTTCTTCGGGTTTTAGATTTGGATTTCCTGTAATAAAACAGCTCCCCCCACAAGAAATTAGCTCATAATTTGCATCTAACTGATATGGTCCTGGAACTTTATAAGCTTGACCAACACCACCTTTAAGAATAACTCCTTCAGCGAGTTGATAAGCTAAATATGCTTTACCAGTTGCTTTACCATCAAAATTATCAAAGTCGTCGTAACGACCACCTAAAGTTAAGGTCAGTGCATCGTTAATATGGGTATCGTTCTGAACAAATACTCCATAACTTTTCTGTTCAGATCCACCAGATATGTATCCTACAGGATCTGTGATTTTCTGATCTTTATAATCAACACCAGCTGTGGTGTTATTCATCATCCAGTCAAAGTTAGCAAATGCACGACCTAGTAAGTTTTCTTGCTTATAATTACGACTTTGTGGAGCATTATATTCACTGTCATAGTCATAAATTTTAGCGGTTTCTTTTCCAATATAAGCTTCTGTTTTCCCCCAGCTCCATTTCCCTCGATGAGTAATACCTACATTGGTTCGCTCATCTTCACCTTCTTGAATCGAAGATGCCGCATCTTGGGTAAGTGGTCTCTTATCTTTGGTATAACCTAAATCTAGGTCTAAAGTTTGTTGATCATTGATATCCCAACTTACAGTCCCATGTACATTCTTAGTGTCTTTTTCTACAAAATAGGCGCCATTTGAGTCCGGTTTACCATTTCGATACCACGCATCACGGTTATAAGAATCACCAGAAAGAGAAAAACTAACATTATCGGTTAAGCCACCGTATAGGTTAAATCCGTAACGGAATTGATCTTTACCATTCCCACGGTCAGCTCGGTTATATTGCCCAAAGATCGAACCATGAAGCTGTCCATTTTCGGCTTTCTTGGTAATAATATTAATTACACCACCCATGGCATCAGAACCATAAAGCGATGACATTGGTCCGCGGATCACTTCAATTCGTTCAATACTATTTAATGGAATTGAACTCCAGTCGAAGTCATTGCCCCGCCACATTGCTCCTAAGGAAGATGTTCGTTTTCCATTAAGTAGGATGAGTGTGTAACTACCAGAGGTATCTTGCATCCCTCGAATAATAATTTTGTCCTGCCCACTATTGTAGTTATAAACCCCAGCTTGTTTTTGTAAAACATCAGCAAGACTCAGCGCGGCACTGCGTTCAATCTCTTCACTTGTGATCACACTAATGGATGCAGGTGCTTTATCTACGTCTTGTTCTTTTAATGCAGCAGAAACCACAATAGTTTTAAGTTTTTGAACTGGTTCACTATTACCCTGCTGTTCACTACCTGTATTTGCTTGAACGGCGAAAGGAAGCAGTGTTGAGATGGCGACCACCAGCGCCTTTTTCGTTAACGTCATTTCTCGGCCCTTATTCTGGATAATGATTACCACATGATAATTATTATCATTTATGATGTGCCGAGCATCATATACGCATGACTTTTACTGATCAAGATAAAAATAATTATTAGTTATATAATGATAATCATTATTGTTTGTGCTGTAAAAAAGCGTTACCATTACACTTTCGTGTGCCTAAAAACCTATTTAAAACAATCTTAAAGTAGACATAACAATGCTCTCTCGATTTTTTATCTATCACCCTATTTTTGTTTCTGTCGTTGCAATCACTATTCTTATTTTTGGTTTTCTTGCCACTTTAGCAATGCCTGTCGAACGTTATCCCAACCTTGCTCCACCGGGTGTTACGGTTGTTGCGAACTATCGTGGTGCAGCTGCTGACACAGTCGAAGAAAGTGTGACCCAAATTTTAGAACAACAAATAAAAGGTCTGGATAATTTGCTTTACTTTACGTCCTATAGTGAATCATCAGGAACGAGTAGCATTGATATTCATTTTAAAATTGGCACAGATATTGATAAAGCACAGCTCCAAGTACAAAACCGAATTAATGGTGCATTAAACCGTTTACCTGAGGAAGTTCAAAGACAAGGCGTAAACATATGGAAAACCACGGGCGATATGCTACTTATTGTGGGGCTATATGATGAAACTGGTAAAACCAGCAATATTGATTTATCTGATTATATGGTGAATCACTTTGAACAACCTTTAAGTCAGTTGCAAGGCATTGGTGAGGTGAATGTTTTTGGTTCAAGCTATGCAATGCGCATTTGGTTAAATCCAAATCAGCTTAGAAATTACCAACTTGTGCCGAGTGATATCGAAAAAGCCCTAGAAGATTATAACACCCAGATTGCTGCGGGTTCGATTGGTGCAATGCCCTCTGCTTCTGACCAAAATATTTATGCAAAAGTAAAAGCAGGTTCTCGTTTAAAAACAATAGATGACTTTAAATCGGTAGTGGTTAAAGCAAATGTTGATGGTAGCCTTGTTTATTTAAAAGATGTCGCGAGAGTCGAATTAGGGGCAGAAAATTACGAAAGTATTAATACGCTTAATGGCTACCCATCGGCAGGTTTAGGGATTTCTCTAAGCCCAGATGCCAATGCAATCGAGACTTCTGCTCTTATTAAAGAAAAAATGACTCAGCTTAGCCAGCATTTACCAGCTGGATATAAAGTCGTTTATCCACGAGACAATACACCATTTATTGAAGAGTCAATTAAGCAGGTCATTATCACTTTGCTTGAAGCGATTGTATTGGTAGTGATCGTTATGTACCTCTTTTTACAAAATTGGCGCGCGACTCTTATTCCAACCATTACGGTTCCCATCGTCATTAGTGGCACATTTGTGGTGTTATATTTATTTGGAATGAGCATTAACACACTTACCCTATTTGCACTGGTTTTAGCGATTGGATTATTGGTTGATGACACGATTGTAGTAGTAGAAAATGTTGAACGGCTTATGCATGAACAACAGCTTGATGTACGTGAAGCTTGTTTAATGTCCATGCAAGAAATTAGTGGTGCATTGGTTGGTATTACGCTGGTATTAACCGCAGTATTTATTCCAATGGCTTTTTTTAGTGGTTCGACAGGTATGATTTACCGTCAGTTTTCTATTACCTTAGCGGCAGCCATGTTGTTATCGCTATTTGTAGCCATGACCATTACACCAGCAATGTGCGCAGTTTTATTAAAAAAACACAATAAAAAGCCAAAATGGGGACAAGCACTTGAGCTTGCTCTTCAAAAAGTCAGATCAGCTTTTAGCTTTCTATCCGTTCGTTTAATCCAATTTAAAGTGTTATCTAGTCTGTTGGTTGTGGGCATAGCGGTTATTTTATTTATGATTTACCGTGGCTTGCCTACAAGCTTTATTCCAAATGAAGATCAAGGACTACTCGCTGTTCCATATAGTTTGCATAACAGTGCTTCGATGAGCCAGACCGAAGAAGTTGGAAGGCTCGTCAATAATTATTTCTTTGAGCATGAAGCCAAAAATATTAATACGGTACTCGTGGTTAATGGACAAAATTTTTCAGGTAGCGGTCCAAATTTAGGTATGGCGTTTGTTTCGCTTAAACATTGGAATGAACGTAAAGGGGAAGCCAATACTGCAAGCGCTATTCGTGAACGTGCCCAAACTTACTTGCAAAAAAACTTGCCAGCTAAAGTCATGGTAGGAATGCCACCAAGTGTATCTGGTTTGGGGCAGTCTGATGCATTAGAACTTTGGCTTAGAGATGTAAATGGTCAAGGGCGTGATGAATTAATCAAACAATATAAAGCCCTAGAAAAAGAGTCTCAGAATTATTCGGCCTTTGAAAATTTAAGTCCCCTTGTGAGTGAAAATAAAGCCGAAATATTTATTCAGCTCGATCAAAATAAAGCCAAAATGCTGGGAATTGATCAACAAGCAATTCGTTCAACACTATCGACTGCTTGGGGTGGAAACTATGTTGGTGATTTTGTGGAAAGAGGCCGAATTAAAAGAATTATTATGCAAGGTGACTCTGAATTTCGCTCTAAACCCGAAGATTTAGCTTACTGGCATGTGCGAAACAATACAGGAGGAATGCTTTCCCTCGCCCATTTTGCTCAAAGTCAGTGGACTGGTGGGCCGGAAGCTTTAACTCGCTTTATGGGATTAGCTGCCATACAACTTGAAGCAAATATCAGTCCGGGCTTTAGTTCAGGACAAGCCATGCAAGAACTTACTGATATGGTTGCTAAACAATCTGGTGTAGATGTCGCATGGAGCGGACTTTCACTACAAGAGCAGCAGTCTAATCGGCAGGCTATCTTTTTATATGTCATTTCTATTTTGTTTATTTTCTTATGTTTGGCAGCCTTATATGAAAGTTGGAAAGTCCCATTTATTATTTTATTAGGTTTACCTTTAGGAATTACGGGTACTATTATTTTTGCCAAGATCTTTAACTTACCTAATGATGTTTATTTTCAAATTGCTCTATTAACGGGTATTGGCCTGTCTTGTAAAAATGCAATTCTCATTGTGGAGTTTGCGACCCAAGCACTCAAACAAGGAAAAAGTAAAATAGGCGCAGCAAGTGAGGCTTTAAAGCTGCGTTTACGTCCGATTTTGATGACGTCCTTGGCTTTTGGTGCGGGTGTTATTCCTTTAATCTTTGCCACTGGTGCAGGCGCTGCTAGTCGTTATGAAATTGGCATGAGCGTATTTGGTAGCGTCGTGTTTGGTACTTTACTTGTACCGCTATTTACGGTGTTTTTCTTTGTTATGATTCATAGTGTACCAAGTTTTCAGTGGTCAATGAGTAAACTCAAGTTTACTCGAACTTTGAAATTTAACCGCCGTATTAAAAAAGATAATACCTCGTTCTAATTGTTCAAATAAAAAAATGGCAGATATTAAATCTGCCATTTTTTATTGTTTAGATTTAGGCTACAAGCTTATCAATCCAAACTTCTAGTGTTGGTTGTTCGGCTAAATCTTCAAAGCTCACCTGTGCACCGTAAGCTTGCCATTTACCTACCAGTGTCATGAGGCGTACTGAATCAAGCCCAAGCATGAGTAAATCATCATTTAACTGGATGTCTGATACAGGAATCTGTAGCTGTTCACTCACCGCTAAGACAATACCTTCTTGAGTTAATGGCGATGCGGCTTGTTCAAGTTCCCACGCACGAGTGACTTGTTGAGTTGTCATGACTTGTGCGCATCGTGTACTTGCATATTTCAAAGCCATATCGTGTTCTTCACGGCTAAAGTCAGCGAGTGCATCTCCACATAAAAACGGTTGAATGTTTAGCATAAAGGCTTCAGCAGCACTCATGAGACAACCAATATGTGCATAAACACCACAAATAATGAGCTGATCGCGGTTTGACTCACTCATGAGTTGCTCGAGTGGAGAAAACTTAAATGCGCTATATCTCCATTTTGTTAAAACAGTATCATTTTTCTGAGGCGTAATTTCTGGCAAAATTTGAGTGATTTCTGGATCATCTTTTAGGCCATTCCCCCAAAAGTCGGTTAATAACTGGCGGTGTTCAGATGTCTGGTTACCGGGCTGTGCGGTATAGACCACAGGGATATTAAACTTGCGTGCAGTTTCAATCAGTTCTTTGGTATTTTTAATTAACTCTGGAATTGGTTCTTGGGTCTGATCATAAAAGTCTAAAAAATATTGCTGCATATCATGTACTAATAAAACAGCACGATTGGTATGTAACTGCCAATGTGTTTTATTCGCTGTAAATTCGTGTGCTTGGGGCATGCTGTAACTGGCAATCTTTGGAATACTCATCAAATTTTTCCTTTTTTATCTTTAAGCAAGAACATTGGTTTTAGTTTCAAGTTGTTGACGCAATCGTTTTTTGTCGATTTTTCCAAAGGCTGTATATGGAAATTGCTCGATAAATTCCACGCGATCTGGAATTTTGTAGGTCGCAAGTCCATAGTCTTTAAGGTGTTGGCGTACTGACATCGCAAGACGAATTGGACTTGGATCATCGCTTTGAGATTGCCATGCAACAAAGGCACAGCTTTTTTCACCCATGACCTCATCTGGCATGGCAACTAATGCCGCTAAACGAATTTGCGGATGGGTTAGTAGCGCTTGTTCAACTTCTTCGGTCGCAATCTTTTCCCCAGCACGATTAATTTGTTCTTTAGAACGGCCTTCGACAACAATGCAGCCATCTTCACGAATACGAACTAAATCGCCAGTACGATAAAAACCATCAGGAGTAAAAGAGCGTTCATTGTGCTCTGGCGCTTGGTAATAACCGCGAATGGTATATGGGCCGCGTGTAAGCAAATGCCCCACTTGCCCAGCTTGTACTGGTTGATCGTTATCATCTAGCACTAAAATTTCATCATCTTCAGAAATTTTTAAGCCTTGTGTATGGATGATTTGCTCTTTCGTCATATCAAAACGGGTGTAGTTCACAAGCCCTTCAGCCATTCCAAAGACTTGTTGCAGATTGACCTTAAACTCATCAATCAGACGTAAGGCAACCGCATCTGGTAAACGTGCTCCACCGATTTGCAGACAACGTAAAGTCGATAATATTGGATCTTGATCTTTTGCTGCTTTATCCATCCAAGGTCGGACTAATGCGGGAACTAAGCAAGCATCAGTTACGCCATGTTTTTTGATCAATGAAAAAGCATTGTCAGGGCTTGGGTCAGTACCTAAAACAACCGCACCGCCCGCATAAAAAATACCTAAAGAACCTGCTGAGCTCATTGAAAAGTTATGGGCGGCAGGTAAAACCATAAGTAGGCGTGATGACTGGTTTAACTGACAGATTTTCGCACTCTCACGTACGCTATATAGGTAATCATCATGAGTACGTGGAATTAGTTTAGGAACACCGGTACTTCCACCTGAAAGTTGTAAAAAAGCAACTTGATCTGCTGTAGTTGACGAAATCGCCTCATCTAAAATATTGGTTTCTTTTAATAGATCTTGGATCGCTATAAACTTATCAGCATTTCCAAGTACAAATACATGTTGTAAGCAAGGAGCGGTTTGCTGAAGCTTTTCGGCGAGTTCTCTGTAGTCAAATTTTTGTGCACCAAAATCAGCACAGAAATAAGCTTTTGCTTGAGTTTGTTTGAAAAAGCTACTCAATTCAGCGTAGCGATGTGCAGGTAAAGACATCACAGGTAGTGCACCAAGTCGAATCAGTGCAAAGAATAGAACATAGAACTGATAGTGATTTGGCATCTGTACAACTGCCTTGTCACCTGCTCTTAGTCCATGTTGATATAAGTGGCTCGCACAGCAGTCGACTAAATAATCAAACTCGGTATAGCTAAGGGCTTTGTCACCATCATATACCGCAATATTTTGCGGGTATTTTTGAGCACTTTCACGCAAGAAATCACTCAGATTTTGCCCAATCCAATAGCCTTTTTTACGATAAATCTCAGCAAATTCTGCTGGATATGGTACAGCACCGTCTAGATAAACTTGTGTTGTCATGTGTTTGATCCCTGAATTGGCAATTGGTTTGGTGAAATCTGGAATCCGTCCAGCACAGTGCGAAATTTAGCGGCAGTTTCAGCATGTTCAGCTTGTGGACGAGAAGCTTCCACAATGCCTGCACCAGCAAATAAACGGGCAATATTTTGATAAATTCGGGCACAACGGACCGTCACCGACCATTCACCATTACCTTGTTCATCTGCCCAGCCCATCGTTCCTGCAAATAATTCACGGTTAAATGGTTCAAGTTGCTGGATTAATTCTTTAGCAATTGGACTAGGTTCTCCACAAATTGCAGGTGTTGGATGTAAGCGTTCAATTAAGTCGAAAACATGAGTATCGGCTTGTTTTAACTCACCAGTAATGTGTGATGCTAAATGCCAAAGACGTTTAGTGCGGATCAGAGAAGGTTGCTTCGGTACATGTAATTGCTTACAAAAAGGTGTGAGTTCATCTGCAATCATTTCGATCACAAGTGCATGCTCATGTTGATCTTTTTGTGAAGCAAGTAATGCTCTAGCGTTATTTTGGTCTAGGGTTGGATCGTCATCACGAGCCAATGTGCCAGCAACGGGTTTACTCCAGATTTTTGTATTTTGCTTTGCAATTAAAAGTTCGGGGCTTGCACCGACAAACCATCCTTCACTTTGAGGATGCCTTGCGACTGCATAGTTATAGCCTTCGGGATTATGCTTAGCTAAGTTATAAAATAGGTCCGAGACGGAAATATTTTGTTCAAATTCAAGTTGTAAAATACGAGCAAGTACGGCTTTATCGAGTTTTTTTGCTTGCATTTGCTGAACTAAATATTCGACTTGCTGTTGGTAATGTTCACCTAAAGGGAAATAATCAGCCTTTTTTAAAGATAAAGAACCAAAATCAATATCAGATTGTGCATAGAGTACTTTCTGATAGATTTTTGCATTTTGCATCAGCATTAAATTGACATCGGCTGCCGAGCAAAATGGTAAACCACCCATAATTTTGACGTCTTTATAACCGTCATTAAGTGCGAGTTGTAATTGAGCTCGCGCTTCATCTAACCAATCTTTTAAAAGGCTATTTTTAGTAACCTGAATATCTCTTAATTTTTGATGACTATTGATGGTGTATTCTGGCGTGGTAAAAATAAAACCAGCGTCATTTCCACAATTTAAAATCTCTTGAGCTAGTGCAACGCGACTTTCAGTAAAATTTTCTCGTTGGATAAAATACGGATGCTGTGCCGACATCTCGCAACTCCTTATACAGTTATTTTGTTGTAATGAATGTGTGTTTAAACGCCTAAAGTGGCTCCTCCATCAACCACAATTTCTTGCATGGTAATTTGTGCAGCCTGATCAGAAAGTAAGAAGCTGACTGTATTAGCAATATCTTCAGGTTGAGCTAATTTTCTTAAGGGAATGCCTGTACGGTATTGGCTTAAATCACCATCAATTACCGCGGGTGGAGGTACATCATCTGTCCAAAGTTGCTGCTGCATTTGGGTTAGAGTAGATCCTGGTGAAACAATATTAAGTCGTACTTGATGAGGTGCGATTTCAAGTGCAAGGTTACGGCAGTAATGACTTAACGCTGCTTTGCTAGTTGCATACATGCCCAGTTGTATACGCGGCATACGTGAACTATTTGAGCTAATCGTGACAATACTTCCCTGTTTTTTCTCACAGAAGTGTTTGGCAAGTTGCTGACTAATCGCAATAGGCGCCATGACATTTACCGCAAAAAGCGTTTGCCAGTCTTCTGTTTTTGCTTCAAGCATAGAACGCATAATCAAGACACCTGCTGCGTTCACTAAACCTGTAATGTTGTGCTTTTCTAAAAGATCGGCAATAAGCTTTTGAGTGGCTTGTTGCTGTGTAATGTCCTGTGAAATGCCTTGCCAACGTAAACATTCATCTGATGTCAGGTTTTTGCTGATTTCCCATTGTTCTGGGTTTTCCTGCTGATCAATACCGATCACTTGATACCCTTGTTGCAATAATTGCTTTGCAATAGCAGCTCCGATACCTCTTGCAGCACCTGTGACTACGATGGTAGAGCTCATGTTCTTACTCCCGTCTGATTTGATCACTAAATTGCGCAACATAATTGCAAATAATTATCATTATTATCAAGAGCGATAAATATCAAACATAAGATTACAATCTAAATTAAGTTATTTATTAACCACATTATCGACCTAAATTATTGTTTTTAATTGATATTAATAAAACTCATCTTTTTTTATTGATTATAATGATAATTGTTTTCATTTACTAATGAGAATCATTTTGATACTTTGACCGCGCTTTCTTGTCGAGATGGACTCAAAATGAAGCCATTTTCTCATCCCTTACATCCCCTATTTCAACAACTCAATGTTGGAAGTGAAGTGTGGTGGAATACCGTTAAAATATTAGGTAATCCCCTTGTTTATTTTCAATCAGATAAAGCTCTATGCACCTTTGTTTGGCGTAGCGCTGAGCCTAAAGAAAATTTATTTATTTATATCGATATCTATTCACAAAGCCCCTCTATCTACCAACAGTGGAATCGTTTTAGCCATATTGCTGGAACAAATATTTACTTTTTTGAGGTAGAACTCCCTTTCGCATGGGCTGGTAGTTATGTCGTAGTTACAGCGAGTGAGGAAGCACCAGAAACAAATTGTTCTGCTACGCGACGCTTATGGTGGCAAAATCAACTTAAACAAAATGCTCAAATTGACCTATTAAGTCAGCATCACTTTTACACTGGGCATCTGGCGCGTTACATCAACCAGATTCAACTCGAAAACACGAAATCTTTAATAGACGATTACCCAATTACAAAGACATTTCAATGGTCAAGTCGCTTATGCCAACAGGACTATTTGGTCGACATTTTTATTAGTCATCAAGCAACTCAAGAAGTCTTGTCACTCGTCATATTGCTTGATGGCCAAATGTGGAGTCGAGAGCTTTCAATTCTGCCCGAAATCCAACATTTGACTGATTCAAATAAGATTCGTCCAGCAGTTTATGTTTTTGTTCATAGCTTAAATAGTCAACAACGCCAACAAGACTATGGTTGTCATGATGCGTTTAGTCAGGCGTTGGTTGATGAACTTATTGAAATACTCTTAAAAGAATATTCTTTTATTTCTAAAACAGACATTACGTTATGTGGTCAAAGTTTAGGTGGTTTATGTGCTTTACATAGCGCTTTGTTGTTTCCGACCATTTTTACTTCCCTGATTTTGCAATCTGGATCTTATTGGTGGTCAGATTTTTCAAACAGTATTTTAGGGCAAAAGCATAAAGGTAATATTTTAGAACTGCTTCAAAACCTATCTCATCAATTATCAAAAACAACTCAAATTTATATCAGTGCTGGCACGTATGAAACCGATATGCGGGACGATGCCCTTCAGCTTTATCAACAATTGCAATCATTCAATCAAGTGAGTTTTCACAGTTTTTCAGGCGGACATGATGCCGTGAACTGGCGTACTGACTTGCTTAAGGCATTGCAACAAACTCTTTCACTATAACCATTTGTTTCATCAAGGATAACAATATCATGAGCAACTTACAGGAAAACTATATTAATCCTTTCGATAATGAAAGTTTGTCTTTTCAGGTTTTAAAAAATCAACAAGGTGAGTTCAGTTTATGGCCTGCTCAACATCAGGTGCCATCGGGATGGGATGTGCAGCATGGGCCGGATACGCGGGCTTCATGTATTGCATATGTAGAAAAGCACTGGCTTGCAATTAACCCCTTTCAACAAGCGTAAAGGAGTATTGTCATGAATCAGGCATTAAATAATGAATTTACTCCGGACCTTTCTCAACCAGCTCGTTTTGAATTGGCATCTACTCAGCTCGGCATTTTCCTTGCCGATCACTTAAGTTCTATTGAAGATTTATATACCATTGCACATTGTTTGGAACTACCAAAAACTGTCGACCTCCCAACATTTAAAAAAGCAATTCAAATCGGCTTGAGTGAAGCTGATACGGTCATTGCTTCATATTCATCTGACCCGTCTCAACCTTTTATTGAGCTTAATAACCAAGTTCAGTTTCAAATTGAAGAATTTGATTTTTGTCATTTAACGCCTAAAAAAGCTCAACAACGTTTATGGGACTGGATGCCATCAGATCGTCAATGTGCTAAATCACTTAAAGCGGGTGAATCTCAACTGTTCCGTCAGGTGTTATTTACGACGCATGATAAAGTGTATTGGTATCAACGCTATCACCACATCATGCTTGATGGCTTTAGCATGATTAACCTAACCAAACGTATTGTTGAACTCTATCAACAATTACAAGAAGAAAAAGACCTTTCAGCTTCTCCGTTCATTGGCGTCAATGATGCTATTTCTGAGCGTCAGGCTTATGAAAATAGCCATCAATTTAAAATAGACCAAGCTTTCTGGAAGGCATATTGTGAAGATTTACCTAGTCCGGTTAGTTTAAGTACTCATCATTTAGCAGCAAAAACCACAGCGACATTTATTAAGCATCAGCTGCGTTTTTCGACAGGGATTTTAGAGCAGATTCAAGCTTTAGCTGCGCAATCTAAATTAGCTTTGAATGACATGATGATGTCATTGTCATTACATTACATCTACAAAATGACCGATAAAGCTGATTTGGTTAATGGTATTCCATTCATGCGCCGTTTAGGTTCAAAAGCGATTCGCTCAACCTTACCTACGGTAAATGTGTTGCCTGTGAAGTTTAAAGTTGCTGAAAAAGACAGTTGGGTAAGCTTGGCTCAACACGTACAAGAACAATTAAGACAAATTCGTCCACATCAGAAATACGATGCTGAACAAATTTTAAGAGATTTAAACAGTATCGACATTCATGAACGAATGTATGGTCCTATTTTAAACTATAAAGCTTTTGATCAAGACTTGATGTTAGATGGTGAAAGGGTCAAAACACACCATATATCCACAGGACCAATTGATGATTTTGAGTTTTCTTTTATTGTTCAAGATCATGAACTCATTATCGAACTACGTGCAGATGCACAGCGCTATACACAAGATGAACTATTTGCACATGGTCAACGCCTAACGTTGTTGCTTGAACAAGCTTTGGTTCGTCCAGAACAAGCATGTAGTAATTTTAATATTACGACACCACAGGAGCTCGCTGCCCTAACCCAAAGTGGTATTGGTCCGCGTGTTAGTCATCCTGAACAATATAATAATGTTTTAGATATTTTTTATGAGCAAGTTAAAAAGTATCCTGAGCGTACCGCAATTGTGAGTGGTGAACGTCCAAACCTTCAGCATCTTAGTTTTGCTGAGCTTGCAGTACAAGTGAATCAACTGACTCGTTTTTTACAAGAAAATGGGGCCAAAAAGCAAACTGTCATCGCTGGAGCTATTCCTCGTTCAATTGACTCAGTTGTGGTGATGTTATCTGTACTAAATTCTGGGGCGAGTTTCTTGCCTCTTGATTTAGATTACCCAATCGATCGTATGCAAATGATGTGTGAAGATGCCAATCCATTATTTGTATTAACCACGCAAGCACTTGCACAGCAACTACCACAAAATATTCAGCAGCTATACCTCGATAATGAAGACGTCCAAACACAAATTCGGAAGCAAGATGCGAGTGATATTCCTGCCGAAAATCGTAAATTTGATTTCCAAGACGTTGCTTATGTAATTTTCACCTCAGGTAGTACTGGTCGTCCTAAAGGGGTAATGAACACACATGGTTCTTTACTCAACCTCATTGTGTCTCATAAACCAACCATTTACTGGCCTGTATTAGAAGCTGTAAATGAGCGTTTCCCTGAGCGTCCATTACGTGCAGCGCATACACACTCTTTCTCGTTTGACTCATCTTGGTTGCAAGTTTTCTGGATGGTATGGGGCCAAGAGCTACATATTTTTGATGAAAACATGCGTCGTGATGCATTTGGTCTAGTGCAAGAAATTCAGCAACGACAAATCGATACACTCGATTTACCTCCATCTTTTTGTGCACAAATGATGACGAATGGTTTATTTGCTGAAAATCAGCATCAACCAAGTCTTATTTTGATTGGTGGTGAAGCTGCACCTTTAGCTTTATGGCAACAGCTTAATGCTCAGCCAGCGCTTTTTGCACATAACTTATATGGCCCAACAGAATATACGGTTGATACTTTCCGAGCAGAATTAAAGCAGACAGCTCGCCCTGTCATTGGTAACCCTATTGGTAATACACAGGCCTATGTACTAGATCGCCACTTGCAACGATGCCCGACTGGCGTGATTGGTGAGCTTTATATTTCTGGCTTTGGTATTGCCAATGGTTATTTAGGTCGCGCGGACTTAAGTGCTGCCCGCTTTGTAGCGAATCCATTTGAACATGGACAGCGCATGTACCGTACAGGTGATTTAGTCCGCTGGAATAGCACGGGTAAACTTGAATTTATGGGGCGCTGTGATGACCAGATCAAAATTCGTGGTTATCGTGTTGAGATTGGTGAAGTTGAAAATGCGCTTTCAATTTTAGCCAATGTTGAAAGCGCAGTCGTGATTGCAGAACCGATTAATAACAGTCATCGTTTACTCGGTTATTGTGTGGTCAAAGACATTGAACTTGATGAAAAAACCAGTGAGCAATTAAGTCAACAATATTTAAGTCAGTTACGTCAAAACCTACCTGAATATATGGTGCCTTCTGCCCTGACTGTTATGTCCGAATTTCCACGAAATGTAAGTGGTAAAGTTGATAAAAAAGCACTGCCAAAGCCTCAAATTCGTACCCATAGCCGCATGGCCGAAACGTCTGAACAACAACTTTTATGTCAAATTACTGCATCTGTTCTTAAGCTTGACACAATTGGAATTGATGACGACTTCTTTATGACAGGTGGCGATAGTATTTCGGCCATTATGGTTTGTACTCAATTACGCCAACGTGGTTACGGCTTAAGACCAAGTGATGTATTCCAATTTAAAACAGTCGCGGCTATGGCACCGCAACTCACCCGCTTAGATGAACAACAAGTAGCCGTTTCAAAACCTTTATTTTCAGCAGAGCTAGAACAAAAAGTTCAAGAAAAATATGGAAAAAACAGCGCTATTTTACCTTTGCTTCCTTTGCAAAAAGGCATGCTGTTCTTATCTCAAGTAGAAAAACAATCGAACTATAATGCCTTTACTCGTCTTAGCTTAAATGGAGACATTGATCCGGTACGTTTACAGCAAGCGTTGATTACCGTATTAAAACGTCACCCTCAATTAGGCGGACATTTTGATAGTGAATTAACTGAAGAACCTGTTTTTATCTATTCATTACATCCTACTCAAGCTTGGCCAGTTCAGTTTTGCTCAGTCACTCCCGATCTGCTTGAGCAAACCATTCAAGAAGCATTGCAGCAACCGATTCACCTCGACCAACCCTATGGCTTAATTCGGGCAACCTTAATTCAACATGCTCCAGAACAGTCAGAACTATTGATTATGGTGCATCACCTGCTAACAGATGGCTGGTCAACTCCATTGTTCTTACAAGACTTTATTAAAGCCTATCAGCAAACTAACCAACAACTGCCAGTGCTTGAACATAGTTATGAAACAGTGATTAAAGCTTTATCTGGACGTGACCATGAAACATCAAAAGTAATCTGGCAACGTGATTTAGCAGATTTACAGCCACTTATTTTATTTAATCAAGCACAGCAAGCTGTACAGGAAACTTCATATCGTTTAAGTGCTGAGTTGGGTGCGAAACTTCAACACAAATTACGCCAGCAAGGCATCACGCTCAATGTCTTCATGCAAATGATTTGGGCAATGACTTTAAATATTTATGCTCACCGTGAAGATATTGTGTTTGGTACCCCTGTTTCTGGGCGTTCAGCGCCTATCAATGGTTTAGAGCAGCAGATTGGATTGTTTTTAAATACGATTCCAGTACGTGTAAAGCTCAACATGCAGCAAACACTTTGGGAACAATTGACTCAGTTACAGCAATTGCATGTTGAACATTTAGAACATGATGGTTTAGGACTAAGTTCAATTCAGCAATTGATGGCTCAAGGCAATCTTTTTGATAGTTTGTTAGTCGTAGAAAACTATCCAGATAACCAATATTTACAGCAAAAACTTGGTGATGCTGCGATTTCTAAACTCACAAATCGTGGTTATAGCCATTATCCGCTTGCTTTGTTAGTTATTCCTGATCATCAAATTGAGCTATTACTCGAACAGCGTGGTGTAATTGATCGGCCTGAACATTTCCTTGAGCGAATGGTTCAATTTATTGAAATTGCATTAAATGAACCAGAGACATCTTTAGGTCACTATCGCTTACAATTAGCCGAAGAGCGTGAATTAATCCAGAAAACGAATCAAACTCAATATTATGTTCGCCCAACAACATTACAGCAATTACTCAGAGAGCAAGCTCGAATTACTCCTGAACAAACGGCGTTATCTGATGAAACTCATCAGCTCAGTTTTAGTGAGGTGCGTTTGCAAGTTTGTGCTTTAGCACTGCAATTGCAAAGAGCTGGCGTACAAGCTGGAGATATTGTTGCCGTTGCCCTACCAAGATCAGTCAAACTGAGTATCGCTATTTTAGCGGTGATTGAAGCAGGTGCAGCGTACTTGCCACTCGATTTACAACATCCGTCTGAACGCATCAAATTTATGTTGCTGGATGCCAAATCTAAACTTGTGATTGGTGAACAAAAAGATCTAGCTGCTATTGCTTCTCCATCTATAGCCACCTTTGCTTTTAATGAATTGTTTCATGAAACAAAGGTTGATTTAAGCAGCTATAAAACGACAGTTATTACCCCACAGCATCCGGCCTATTTAATCTATACATCGGGTACAACAGGCCAGCCAAAAGGTGTTATGGTTTCTCACCAAGCCATTGTGAACCGTATTTTATGGATGCAATCAGAGTATCCACTATCAGCAGCCGATACAATTTTACAAAAAACGCCATGCACTTTTGATGTTTCTGTATGGGAATTTTTCTGGTCATATTTAGTAGGTGCGCGATTGGTTATGGCACCTGTGGATGCACACCGTGATCCATTGGCATTATTAAGCCTCATTCAAAAATATCAGGTAACGACATTACATTTTGTACCGTCAATGTTGGCTGTTTTTGAAAATGCTGCTACCGAAATTTTGTCATCTGCTCAGCGTCAAAGTTTGCCAATCCGCCGAGTGTTTTGTAGTGGTGAGGCATTACCAACGGCTTTAGCAAAATCATTTACTGAGCACTTTAACTGTGAATTGCATAACTTATATGGCCCAACAGAAGCTGCGGTAGATGTGAGTTATATGGATGTGACTCAAGAATTAGACTCTAAAGAAAACAGTATTGCTATTGGTTATCCAGTCTGGAATACCCAGCTTTATATTTTAGACCAATACTTACGCCCTGTTCCTGTTGGAGTGGACGGTGAGCTTTATTTAGCAGGTCATCAACTGGCCATGGGTTATTTACATCGAGCAGATTTAACGGCAACACGTTTTGTGGCGAACCCATTTGCAGCAGGTCAACGCATGTACCGCACTGGTGATATTGCTCGCTGGCATGCCGACGGTCGTATTCAATATGTGGGTCGTGCTGATGACCAATTAAAGATACGTGGGCAACGTATTGAATTGGGTGAAATTGAACAACAATTACGCTTACTCAGCGGTCTTGATGTGGTTGTACATCCTATCTCTTCTGAGCAAAATAAAGCAGATGTTCAATTGGTCGCTTACTTGCAAACAACTGCACCTGTGGATATCGACCAGTTAAAGAAACAATTGGCGAAACAGCTTCCTGCATATATGGTGCCGACACACTATATGTTGGTCGAGCAATTTCCATTAAGTCATAATGGTAAGCTGGACCGTAAAGCACTGCCGCAACCACAACTTAACCCTTCAAATACAGAAAAACAGTACGCCACCACTGCTTTTGAACATGAACTGACACGTATTTTCCAGCAAATTTTAAATACAGATCAGAATATTGGTGTTAACGAAGATTTCTTTGCCATTGGTGGGCATTCCATTTTAGTAATGAAGCTTGCAATTGAAATCAGGAAGGTATTCCAAAGAACCATTCCAATTGGTCAGTTGATGAGTCATGTCACGATTCAACGTTTAGCGGCTTTGCTTCTTACACAAGAACGTTTAGAAGAAGTTGAACAAACTGGCATGCAACCCATTTTACCAATCCGTGCTGGCTCTGGGCATCCATTGTTCTGTTTCTTCCCCGGCTCTGGTTCAGCATGGCAATATACGGTGCTGAATCGTTATTTGCATTCTGACTTACCAATTATCGGGTTGCAGTCACCTCGACCAGATGGCCTATTGGCAAATAGCGCTAATATGGACGAACTCGTTGAAAAACAACTTGAGATTATTCGCAAGCAACAACCAACAGGACCTTATACTTTATTAGGTTATTCACTGGGCGGCACAGTCGCTTATGCGGTTGCAGCGAAGTTAACTGAACAAGGTGAAAAAGTTGATTATCTCGGTTTGTTAGACACTTACCCTGCTGAAATTCATCAGTGGTTAGATTTATCTGTAGAGGAAATGAATGTAGAAGCTGAACAAGAACAACTTCAATTCTTCAATGATATTTTAGCCGATGCAGACACGGCACTAAATGAAGAAACCCGCCGTTTACAAGATGATATTTTCGCAAACTATCGCGATGCAGTCCGTTTATTAAAACCTTATAAGATGACGAATTTTGAAGGTGAACTACATTTAGTTGTTGCTGAAAAAGACCTACTACCGTATATCCAACCAGAACAACAATGGTCGCCTTTAGTTAAAAAGCTCAATATTGTTCGATTAAGTGATGCAGACCATACCGATTTATTATCTCCGCAGCAGCTTGAAACACTTGGCCCGATTTTAAACCGCATGATTTGTCAGGCGCGCGGTTTAGAGGAGCACACGCCATGAGCTTCAAATCTATATTGACCGACTTTAGTCTTTTAAAACGTAATGCTCATTTCCGACATGTATTTATTGCCCGCACATTGTCATTGTTAACGATTGGCATGCTGGTCGTAGCTATTCCAAAACAGGTCTACGACATTACGGGTAGTTCGTTAAATGTTGCAGTTGCAATGGCTTTTGAAGGCATAGCCATGTTTATTGGCTTGTTACTTGGTGGTTTGCTGTCAGATCGCAAAGATCGGAAGTGGCTAATTTTATTGGCTCGTGGTGTGTGTGGTTTAGGCTTTGCTGGCCTCGCCATCAATGCCATGTTTGAACACCCTTCACTCTATGCGATTTATTTTCTATCAGCATGGGATGGTTTCTTTGGTGCACTAGGCGTAACGGCAATGATGGCGATCATGCCTGTGATTGTAGGGCGCGAGAATATTGTACAAGCCCGTGCGATCAGTATGGTATCCGTACGTCTTGCAACCGTTATTTCACCAGCAATCGGCGGTATTTTAATTGCTGCTAGCGGTGTTGCAACCGTATATTGGGTATCAACGGTGGGTACTTTACTTACTGTATTTTTATTGATGGGACTACCTGCGCTTAAACCACAACATGCATCAAATGGTGAAAGTCCTCTTCGCCAATTGGCTCAAGGATTTAAATTTGTTTTTAAAAATAAAGTGGTCGGTAGCACCATTTTAATTGGAACACTGCTCAGTTTTAGCAGCGCTATTCGTATTATTTTTCCGCAAATGGCAGATGAAATTTTTCACGGCGGCGCATTTGAACTCGGACTTATGTATTCGGCCGTGCCTTTAGGCTCAACTTTAGGTGCATTACTGAGTGGATGGACAACAAAGTTACTCAAACCCGGCTTAGTCATGCTCTATACGTGCTTAGGTGTTTTTAGTTGCATGATTATGATTGGACTTTCACCGTGGCTCATAGTGACTTTACCCATTTTATGTGTGTTTGGATATTTGATGTCGATTGCCAACTTGCTTCAATACAGCATTGTACAAGGACATACACCTGATGAATATTTAGGGCGTATTAATTCAATCTGGCTCGCACAAGATGCATTAGGCGATTCGATTGCCACCACAACTTTAGGTCTTTTAACGCGTTTTTTACCAATATCAGGAAGTATCCTCTTCTTTGGCATACTAAGCTTTGCAGTAGGATTTATGTTCCTATTCAACTCTCAAGATATGCGTGAAACAGGATTCCAAGATCCTAAATTACAAGAAAATTAAACCCTAAAATAAAAGAAGGCAATTCGTTGCCTTCTTTTATTTTAAGCAAAAATTCGTGCTTGAAAAACCCAAGTCATAATATGGTCTTGCTCTACGACCCAGCCACCTTGATATTGTTCTAAAAGTTGATAGCGTTGTTGAATTTCTGGCAAAAAAGTTAGTGTTAATGTTTGATTTTTAAAATTAATATCAACAATAGATGCTTCTAAGAAATCAATATATTGCTTTGCAGTGGGATAAACCGCTTTATATAGACTTTCTTTTACAGAGAAAATTAAGCTCACATAGCGGGCAAAATCAAAAAACTCTGCAGCTTTACCTTTCCATAAATCGAACTCAGATAGCGTTAAAATAAGATGTGCACTCTCTTGAGCAAATTCTGAGGTCACCCAGTGCTCAATATCAATTCCCAAATAAACCGCATTATTAGATAGCGCAACAACTAACTTATTTTGTGAATGACTAATACTCCCCAAAACATGAGTTGGCCAGATGGGTAAATGTTCATGCATAGAGGTTATTGGCTGATCTAAACCGAAATGATGATTTAAAACAGCCTGAGCTAATACTCTGCCACATAAGTACTCATTTTTACGTTCGACACGCGCTTGAGCAATTTTTAGAGGATGCTCTAATTGTTGGTCTATATGCAAATGCGTTGTTTGCGATAAATCTAGCCCATAACAAAATAGCTCTGATGTAAGAAAAATAGGGTTCGAAATTTCATAAATTGATTTACTGATTTGTTCAGGAATGTATAGATAATGACTCACTGTATTCGACTTCAAAATAAATATTT
>NZ_JRVL01000181.1:0-8993 GCF_054823985.1 Acinetobacter sp. GN11
CCTTAACTACATTGACCTGCGCTATCAATTTACGCCGTCTTTAAAGGGCGAATATTATTTTGGCAATTTGGAAGATCTGTATAACAAACACTATGTAGGACTTGAACATACGTGGAAGCAACCAACTTTCGCTCTTACCTCTAAGTTTAAGTACTTCAATGCAAAAAATGACGGCAATACTTTTGATATTGATGCGCAGAACATTGGATTACTTGAAACAGTTAAAGTAAAAAACCATACCTTTGGTTTGGGTTACCAGCAAATTATCGGTGAGTCCGCTTACCCGCTACCAGATGGCTTCTTACCAGAAACTTATTTCATTAACTGGAACGCTACCGGATTCTTTAAAGAAGATGAAAAGTCTTACCATGTAATGTATGGCTACGACTTTAAGGACTATGTACCCGGTTTAAATGCGATGGTGAAATATGTTTACGGACATGACTTTAAAGCAGCAAATGGTGAGAAAAACCACGAGACTGAGTCGAATGTGATTTTAAACTACGCATTTCAGCAACCATTCTTAAAAGGTGTTGCCCTGCAATATATTCGTATTGATTACAACGTTAAACATGGCAATGACTTTGGTGAAGATCGTTTATTCGTCAATTACACCAAAAAGTTTTAATTAAAAAATCCCCCTAAAATTTAGGGGGATTTTTTATCCTAATTTATTAACCAATCTTAAAGGCAAAACCTTCATGGCAATACTCATTGGTAACCATGGCCACTGTGGCACATATGCTTTTACAGGTTGTTTTTCGATAGCTTTGACTAAAGCTTTACATCCTGTTTTGGCATCTACCTCAAAAGGTAAATGTTTAGCACCTTCATTCATTTCAGTACGAATGTAGCCTGGGAAAATGGTTGAGACTTTAATTGGGGTATCTAACAATTCAGCGCGAATACCTTCAGCCAAGTGAGCAACTGCGGCTTTACTTGCAGCATAAGTCGATAAATGTTTTGGCAATCCGCGCATCGCACTCATGGATGACATCACCACCAAATGACCCGCGTTTTGTGCTCTAAAAATTTCAACTGCTGCTTCACACTGTGCTAAAGCAGAAATAAAGTTTGTTTCAGCTGTAGCTCTGTTAATTTCAAAATTACCTTTACCAATACGGCGGCCATTGCCAACTCCAGCATTTACAATAATTCGGTCTAAATAGCCAAACTCTTGTTTAAAGGCGCGAAATACTTCAAAGACCTGATCGTAATTGGTGACATCCAGACTTTTTGCAATTACTTTAATACCGTACTCATTTTCAAGTTCAGTTTTTAGATCTTCCAATCTGTCTAAACGGCGTGCACAAATCGCTAAGTTATAGCCTTTGGCTGCAAATTCATGTGCCATACCCGCGCCCAATCCAGAACTTGCACCTGTAATTAAAATTGTCTTCGCCATGCTTTTATCCTTATTTTAAATCCATGTCAGTAAATCTGGACGCTCAGCTTTTATAAAATGATGTTCATTTAAACTTAAAACCTGAGCTTCATTTCCAACTAAACGCAAAGTCGTGAGGCTTGTATTGGTAATTGCCCAATTCAAAGCAAAAGTTCGATTAGGACTGAGTTCAAGCAATTTTCCAATTGCTACAGAAATCACACCACCAGAGGTAAAAACGACAGCATAGCGAGGTTTAGTTTTCGATAACTCATCACAAAGTTGCTGCAATGCTGTTTCGACTCTTTCTTTAAAATGTGGCCATGACTCATCATATTCATGATGAAAATCGCCATCAGTCCATCGTCCAATTGCGCCTTCAAATATTTTGGCAAGATAGGCACGCGGGTTCTGTTCTTGTGCTACGTCAGCTTTTAACAATTCCGGTTGTTCAAAACGTGGTTCATAGCGTGCAAAAACCTGCTGATGATTAAACTCGTTCCATAGACTATTGTGATTAATCACTGCATCTGGAAAGCATTCATTTAATGCGAGTTGTGCAGTTTGCTCGTGGCGATGCATGGTTCCGGCCACAACATAAGGTTGCTCTTTCAATATTTGTTTAAAATAACGACCTAATAAAGTCGCTTGAGCCTCACCATTTTCAGACAACTCATCATAGTTACTTTTACCAAATGATGCCTGTCCATGTCTTACCAGATAAATTGTGGTCATTTTCTTAAAATACCCTGTATTTTCTGTAGAGATTGCTGAGCAAATTCTGATTCTTGAATTTTTTGCTGCCCAATAAGTTTTAAAGCTCTTATATGTAACGCATGAATGACGATCCAGAAATCTTTAAAAGCTGGATTTCGCGTTTGTTTATGGTAATAGCGGTAATAGATTTGCTGAGCAATCACTGCTAAACGGAATACGCCAAATACCTCATAAAAAGCCCAATTTTGAGGGTTCAAACCTGTTTTTTGCAGGTAATAATCAACAACTTCTTTACGGGAGAACATTCCCTTTAAATGGGTAGGTTGACGGCGTGTCGATCTGAAAATCATATTATCCGTAGGTTCAACCCAATAGGCTAAAGCACTGCCTAAATCCATTAATGGATCACCCAGCGTTGCCATTTCCCAGTCCAGCACGCCAATCACTTCAGTTGGATGCTCTGGATCTAAAATCACATTATCAAATCGCCAATCGTTATGAATAATGCAAGTCGTGGAATCTTGAGGGACATTATCTTTCAACCATTTTCGAACATACTTAAATGAAGGAACATTGAGCGTTCGGACCTTTTCATAACGCTTATCCCAGCCTTCAACTTGTCTACGGCAATATCCTGTACCTTTGCCTAGTTCAGCTAAAGGCGTGTTTTCATAAGGAACTTGGTGTAACTCAATCAGCTTATCAAGCACATTTACACAAAGCTCATGAACATTTTCTTCATTAAAGCCAAGCTCAGGCGGTAATTTTGCACGAGGAATAATGCCTTCAATGCGTTCCATGACATAAAAATCACAGCCAATGACCGATTCATCCTGACAAAGTGCGACCATTTTAGGAAGCACCAGATAATAAGGCGCAAGGTTTTTTTGCACCATATATTCACGGGCCATATCGTGGGCCGACTTCGCTTTTGTTCCTTTTGGAGGACGACGTAAAATTAAATCGGTATTTTCATACTTTAAACGGTAAGTCCAATTCGACGCCCCACCCGTATATTGAGTAACGACTGCTGGACCAACCAAATCAACACCTTGGTTTTTTAACCAGTTTTCAACTGCCCCAATATCAAGCTCTTCACCTTCACGTACTTCACCGCCTATATCAATTACCGACATCTTCACTTCCTTTAAACTTATACTTTCTTATGACGACCGAAATAACCACGTTTGGCCAACTCTAATTTGGCAATCATGCCTTTATGTACTTCATCTGGACCATCAGCTAAACGTAAACTGCGTGCTTGAGCAAAGAAACCCGTTAATGGTGTATCTCTCGAAAGGCCCGCACCGCCATGTAGCTGAATCGCCATGTCGACTACTTTTTCTAAAACACTCGGAGCCACTACTTTAATTGCAGATATTTCTGTTAAAGCGGCCATATTCCCTAAAGTATCCATTTTATAAGCTGCATACAAGGTTAAAAGCCGAGCTTGATCTATCGCTACCCGCGCATCAGCTACCCGTTCAAGGTTCCCACCAAGTTTTATAATTTCTTTGCCAAACGCCGTTCTAGACATACCACGGTCAATCATCAATTCTAAAGCTTTTTCAGCAGCACCAATACAGCGCATGCAATGGTGAATACGCCCGGGTCCTAAACGGCCTTGAGCAATTTCAAAACCTTGGCCCGCACCACCAATAAAGTTTTCAAGAGGCACTCGAACATTATTAAAGTGAACCTCACCGTGTCCATGTGGCGCATCGTAGTCGCCAAACACAGGTAACATCCGTTGAATTTTGACACCCGCCGTGTCAATCGGTACTAAAACCATAGAGTGCTGGTGATGGCGGTCTTTAGTTTCATCTGGAGTATGTGCCATAAAAATAATGACTTTAGCATTTGGGTCACCTAAGCCAGACGACCACCACTTTTTGCCATTTAAAACAATTTCATTACCGTCTATGAGTGCAGTTGCTTGCATATTAGTTGCATCGCTTGACGCAACATCGGGTTCCGTCATGCAAAAAACCGAACGAATTTTTCCGTCCAATAAAGGTTTTAACCATTGTTGTTTTTGCTGTTCACTGCCATAGCGCCATAACAATTCCATATTTCCCGTATCTGGTGCATTACAGTTAAAAACGGTAGGTGCCAATAAGCTACGGCCAGTTAATTCAGCTATGTGCGCATATTCTTGAACAGTTAACCCTGCCCCCAGCTTTTCATCTGGTAAAAACATATTCCAAAGACCAGCTTGCTTTGCTTTAGATTTCAAAGTTTCTAAAAGCTCAGGCCACTGCCACTTTTTCCAGTTCCCATCTGGATTTAATTCATGAACTTCTTCCCAAAATTTTGCTTCAACGGGTTCTATTTCTTCTAAAATAAATTTTCTTGTTCGCTCAGCAAAATCCTGAGCTGTTTTTGAAAGTTCAAACATTATTTTTTCCTTTACATCATTATCTTGTCTTTACATCAACATAACTTGAAACTTAATATGAATGAAATGATTTTATTAAATAACACCTCATGAATAATATTCATAACCTGCATGGCCTAGACTTAAGTTTTTTCCACCGGATTGATATCAATTTATATCCACTATTTATCGCGATTTATGAACAAAAAAGTATTTCAAACGCAGCAAGCAGTCTCAATATTACTCAATCGGCAGCAAGTCATGCTTTGCAGCGTTTACGTCAGCAACTTGAAGATGATGTATTTATACGTGTAGGCAATAAAATGTCTGCAACGCCTTTTGCAGAGCAGATTTATCCGACTGTTAAACAAGCGCTTTTAACCATTCAAAATATTAGCCAGCAGAAAAATGTCTTTGATCCAACCAGTTTAAAGAACTTAAAAATCGCCGTGCATGATGAAATTGAGCCTATTATTCTTCCAAGACTTGCTCAACATTTTCAAAATCTTAATTTAGATTTGCAGTTTGTGAGTATGAAGCTAGATCGAAAACATATTATGGCGGACTTAGCGACGCAGCAGCTCGATTTCGTGATTGACCTAGAACAATATTTATCTCCAAAAATTACCTTTGATCATTTGGTAACAGATGAGTTCGTCATTTGCAGTCAACTTAAAGAAGTCGATTTATCTAGTTATATCAATGGTCGACACATCGGTGTTTCGTCACGCCGTACGGGTGCTTTACTTGAAGATATTTATTTAAACCAACATCAAAAAATTTCAAGAAATGTATTCATGCGCTGTCAAAACTACTCAACGGCGTTACAAGTTTTGGGAGCTCAAGCCAACGCAATATTGACTATGCCCCGAATGATTTTGCAGCATTTATCCTATAGTTCGGAAATTCGTTTGCATTCACTCCCATTTGAGATGACCAATATCAAAATGGGGATGTTTTGGCATGAAGATTTAAGGGATAATTTAAGGCATCAATTTTTGCGACATGAAATTATTAAAATTTTTCAGTAAAGCAAATTGATCTACTAAGCTTCTATCGTACAAGGATCAGTAATGAGTAAAGATGAACGGATAATCCAGAATCAGGACAACAAAAAAACGATTCGTCATGAAGATTATATTGCTGGCATTGGTAAAGGAATGGCGATTTTAGATAGCTTTAGTAGTAATCAACATCGTTTAAATATTTCTATGGCAGCCGAAAAAACCGGGCTTACCCGAGCGGCAGCAAGACGTCATTTATTAACTTTAGAATATCTAGGCTATCTTGAGTCAGATGGTCACTATTACTATTTAACCCCCAAAGTCCTGAAATTTTCGGGGGCTTATTTAGGTGCAGCCCAACTTCCAAAAGTATCGCAGCCTTTATTAAACCTATTAACTAACCAAACCTCTCTTATTTATTCAGTGATGGTACTTGACGGTTATGAAGCCATTACCATTGCACGTAGTGCGGCACACCAACAAACTGACCGAGTAAATCCATACGGCCTACACTTGGGTAATCGCTTACCTGCTCATGCGACCTCGGCGGGTAAAATTTTACTGGCACATTTAAGCCAAGAAGAACAATTGGACTGGCTTCAAAAATACCCACTACAGCGTTTAACCAAATATACGCATATTGAAAACGATAAATTTTTAGAGTTACTACAAGAGATTCGAGAACAAGATTGGTGTTATTCACGTGAAGAACATGAATTAGGCGTTCACGCACTCGCCGTACCTATTTATGGGCAAGACTTTAAAGTTGTTGCAGCTTTAAACATTGTTTCTCCAACCATGAAAACAACTGAAGAATATTTAATTCAACACATTTTGCCTTTATTGCAAGAGACTTCGCGGGATTTAAGACAAGTTCTTTAAATCTTACTTAGGCTATTTTGATAGGATAAATTTTATTATTTGCTTAGGCTATTTTGCCGAGCGGTCGTGATTGAATGAATCTGCTTAGGCTATTTCTAAAAATAATTAAATGGAATTTTTAAATAACGGATACCATTCGCTTCAGGTTCCGGAAAATTTCCACCGTTCATATTAATTTGAATTGAAGGGAGAATTAATTTTGGCATTGCCAAAATAGCATCTCTTTCTTGGCGCATTTTTATGAATGACTCTTTAGAAACTTGTCGGTTTAAATGAATATTGCTTTGCTTTTGAGTTTTTATATCTGTTTGACAGACATATTCATCACGACCTTCTGGCTTATAGTCATGGCACAAGAACATACGCATGTTATCAGGAAGTGTATAAAGCTTTTGTACCGAGTCATAGAGCTCAGCAGCACTCCCTTTAGGAAAGTCACATCTAGCCGAACCATAATCAGGCATAAATAAAGTATCACCCACAAAAACAGCATCAGCAATTACATAGCTTAAGCAAGCAGGTGTATGCCCTGGCGTAGGAATGTTATAGGCTGCTATATCCCCTATTTTAAAATGCTCATAATCTTCAAATAAACAATCAAAAGGCTGATTTTTATTAAATTTTTTAAAATCAAAATTATAGATAGCAGAAAAAGTTTCTTGTACCACTGAAATTTTTTTACTAATGGCAATTGTGCCACCCAATTTAGATTTTAAATATTGGGCAGCAGTCATATGGTCTGCATGTACGTGGGTTTCTAAAATCCATTGCACTTTAAAGTTTTGAGCTAAAACATAATCGATAATCAGATCAGCATTGGTTGTTTTCGTAGTCGCTGAAGCTGCGTCGTAGGCAAGCACACTATCAATAATCGCGCATTGACGTGTAGCTAAATCTGCAACAACATAACTAAAAGTATTAGTATTTTCATCAAAAAAATCTTTTACTAGAGGTTGTTGCATAAGTTAATTTCCTTTATTTAAAACTCGGTAAATAAACATTCCTAATAACATTGCGACAATAAAATATAGTGCTTCAAAATATCCTAATCCAATAAGTGTTAAAGCAGGAGCTGGACATATGCCTGCTATTCCCCAGCCTATACCAAAAATAAAAGCCCCGACAATTAACCTTTGGTCAATCTGTGTATTCATTGGTAATTGAATTTGTTCATTAAAAAGTGTTTTAGGTCTTTTTATAGCCTTTTGAAACGGAATAAATGCCACAGCAATAGCACCTAACATTACAAACATTAAGCTGATATCCCACTGACCAAATATATCTAGAAACCCTAAAACTTTTTCAGGATTAGACATGCCAGAGATCATTAAGCCCAATGAAAACAAGCTACCAAATATAAAAGCAAAGATATTTTTCATAGGATTACCCCAACACATGACGAATGATATAAACAGTTAACATGCCAGCAAACATAAAAACTGCTGTCGCTATCATCGAACGTTTTGATAACCTGCTCATGCCACAAATACCATGGCCACTTGTACAACCAGATCCTAGCCGTGTTCCAAAGCCCACAATTACACCTGCTAAAATAAGTGCATATGTGTCGGCTTTAATTTCAATTTCAGGCTGATAAAAATAGCCATATATGAAAGGTGTAATTACCAATCCCGCAATGAACCAAAATGCAGAACTTTTAAAGGTGTCTTTAGTAGGGTTTATGATTTGAGCAAGCAATCCACTAATTCCAGCTATACGACCATTTATATATAAATATCCAACTGTTGCGATGCCGAGTAACAAACCACCCAAAAAGGCATAGACAATATTTGACATATAACCACTCTTAACAATATATGTTTTTATAATCTGTATTGTACGCTGATTCTTTTAGAAATACTTAAAACAAAACTCTCAAGTATATAATTCTTCTTAACAAGAAAAAGCCCCAATATTTTGGGGCTTTTATCATTAAATTAGATCTTTAATGCCTAATTGTTCAGGCAGCTTTTCCATGACTTTATTCAATCTATTATTTGCAGGAGACATACAACCTGTGTAATGGCTTAATTTTGTTTCCGTGCCATTTGGTTGAATCCATGAAATGTAATAGCTAGACATATCAGTTGCCGTTTGCTGACAACCCGCAGTTTTAGATTGTGTACCTGTTTCAGGACGATAAGCTTTTAGATCATCTGCAAGTTTTTTATAATCTTTTACGCTACCTTGAATTTCTTTAACACCGATAGCTTTAGTGTATTGCTTGCCTTCAAAACGAATTAAACCCGTAGGTGTTACTTCTACAGAATAGATTGGGCATGCGCCAAAGCATGGACTAGAAGCATAACGAATAGTTTCTTGTGTATTCGGTGCTTGCTGAACAGATGCACAACCCATCAAAGCTAAACCAGATAAAGTTGCAAGAACCAAAGATCTCATCGTATCACCTATTATTATCAAGTGGCTTTAATTTATCAAATCATACACTTCTTGTCATTAAAGACTATTTTTTGTGATTGTTTTCATCAATTCATATGGCTTATTGCTTAGGCTATTTTTACAATAATTAAATATTATGATCTAAAGCGCATAAAAAAAGGCCCATCTTGCGATGAGCCTTAAGCCAATAAAAGCTTAAATTCCTGAAATACAAATTATTACTGGGTAG
>NZ_JRVL01000002.1:0-26926 GCF_054823985.1 Acinetobacter sp. GN11
GCTCAGAAATGCTAAATTTTTGATTGAGCTGTGCTGTCACATGCTGCATTAAAGCTGATTTTTACTGAGCTGTTCTGGGTTTGCCAGAAGTGATGTAGAGCATCATGAACTTTTCAATAGGGAAAGATGTTAAGCAATAGTTAGGTTTTACTCATTTGATGCTCAGCTACTTGGGTCAAAAAGTGTATTATCTGAGCTTAAGCTTATGACTTTATATAACTATTTTTATTTGATCACCGAATATGTACAGATTATTTAGCAGTTTCAACAATATATTGAACAGTACTTATGGTAATTTCCATTGTCTGATATAGCTTTTAGATTGATTTATATTTTAATTTATCTTAGTAATAAAAAGAGCTTTGTGTGACACAGTAAAACGATAAACCTTAGAGTATAACTATGAAGCTTAAAGAATTAGCAGGTTGTGAGGAGTGCGATACTGTCTATCGTAGAACCCCGCTTGCTTATGGAAAAAGAGCTTATTGCTTATGCTGCGGTGCTGAGCTCTATCGGCACACGAAACCTTTTTCGACATTATTGGCTTTGATCTTAACGGCATTAATCGTATTTGTTATTGCCAATAGCTTTCCTATTGTAAAAATTGAATTACAGGGAAACACATCTGAAACCACCTTACTTGGAGCAGTTTGGGTGATGTTTCATTATGATCGGGCTTTTGTTGGCGTACTCATCTTAATCACTACCTTTATTGTGCCGCTTTCCTATCTTCTCTTACTTTCTTATGTACTGGGTACGGTAAGCGTATTGAAGAAACGCCCAACGTTTTTGGTGATTGCCTTACGCACACTTTTCTTTATGAGAGTGTGGGGAATGGTTGAGGTGTTCTTAATCGGAATTTTGGTCACGCTTGTAAAGTTAATGGGAATGGTCTTAGTGATTCCCGAGATTGCTTTATGGGCATTTGCAATCTTAAGTGTATTGTTGGTCTATATTACTTCCATAAAGGTGAGTGATATATGGAATGAAATTGATAGGTCACTGCCATGAAAACGATAAAAAAAGTGACCCAAACAAAAAGCTTGCAGAACGGGTTGGACCTTAAGCAATATCCAAGAGCCAAAGATCTCTCATTAATTGTGTGTCACTGCTGTGGCATCGTAAATTCTGCTCAAAATGAAAAAAGACGACTAAACCAAAGCTCTCAAGTTTTACGTTGTATTCGATGTAATAGCGTGCTGCATTCACGTAAGCCAGCGAGTTTAAACCGAACTTTTGCTTTAGTGGTGGCTGCGACTATTCTCTATATTCCGGCCAATGTACTTCCCATGACGGTCACTGACTCACTTTTGGGAAGTCAGCAAGATACCATCATGAGTGGGGTTATTTACTTTTGGCAAAGTGGGGACTATCTGGTTTCAGTGGTTATTTTCATGGCCAGTATTTTTATTCCCATGTTGAAGTTACTGATTTTGTATTTTTTATTAGTGGCGGTATATCTTCAACAATCGGCAGGTTGGAAATTTTTACCCGAGCAATGCGTAAAATTATATCGAATTGTTGAGTTTATTGGCCGTTGGTCAATGATTGATGTATTTGTTGTGGCATTATTAACAGCACTCATTCAGATTCAATCGCTTGCTACCATTTTAGCAGGACCGGGTTCGATTGCTTTTGGCGCGGTTGTAGTGTTAACCATGTTTGCATCGTTAAGTTTTGACCCACGTATTATTTGGGATAATTTTTATGCATCTCAAAATACAAACAAACCGTCTTCTGTTGCTTCTGAAAAAACAACGATTATTCAGGCAGAACATTCGCCGCTGAATAATGATTCTATTAATCCCAGTCAATAAAAGAACAATGAGTATGTCTGAAAATGAAATAACCACTGGTAACTCAGATCATCGCAATGCAGATGTTGAACTGGATAGCATGAATGATTTACCAGAGCCTCAAGAAAAGAAGAGTCGGTGGAAGCCTTTATTAATTTGGCTTATTCCATTGATCGCGCTTTTAATCGCGCTTTCATTAGCTGTAAAAGCGCTATTGTCTCATGGCCCTACAATTGATGTGTCTTTTAGAACGGCTGAAGGGTTAGTCGCTGGTAAAACAACAGTCCGTTATAAACAGGTGGATATTGGTGTAGTACGGCAAATTGATCTTTCAGATGATCGTTCACACGTTATTGCCAGAATTGATTTGCGCAAAGGTGCTAGTAACTTTGCAGCAAAAGATTCACGATTTTGGGTTGTGCGACCACGTATTGGGACGAGTGGGGTTTCAGGAATAGACACCTTATTGTCAGGTTCATATATTGAAGTGGATGGCGGTAAATCAGCAGAAGATAAGTTTGAATTTACTGGATTAGAAGTGCCACCGGTCATATCTTCAGATGTTCCCGGAAAAGTATTTTTCTTAAATGCAGATGATCTTGGTTCGTTAGATATAGGTTCTCCAATTTATTATCGTCGAATTAATGTCGGGCAAATTACAGCCTATAAATTGTCCGATGACGGTAAAAATGTTGAACTACAAACGTTTATCCGCGCACCATATGATAAGTTTGTAACCACCGATGCACGTTTTTGGCAGGCGAGTGGGATTGATGTGACCTTAAATGCTTCGGGCTTTAATTTAGATACTCAATCGCTGGCAAGTATTGTCGCAGGTGGTATTGCTTTTGGAATCCCTGAAAGCTCTCGTGCTACTACAGCGGCGAATCATAGTCGCTTTAATCTTTGGGATTCAAAATCTGAGGCATTAAAAGAACCAGATGGTCAACCTCGTGGCGTGATTATGTATTTTGATCATTCATTGCGTGGGTTAGCAGTCGGTGCACCAATTGATTTCATGGGTATTGAAATTGGTAATGTTAAATCAATTAATGCTGAGTTTTATGACCACTATAAACAGATTCGTATGCGTGTTGAGGCAGTCATCTATCCTTCACGAGTTGAAAATGGTCAGGCGCTTAATCCAAACAGTGAAATTTTCAAAGATTTTGTTGAACATGGATGGCGTGCTCAAATGAGAACAGGCAACCTGCTCACGGGTCAAAACTATATTGCTCTAGACAAGTTCCCTAAAGCTAAACCAGCGACATTACAAATTTTAGGTGATAACCGTGTAGTAATTCCAACTACACCAACCGAACTGAGTGGCTTACAAGCTCAAGTTTCTCAGATTGCTGACAAGTTAACTAAATTCCCGTTAGTTGAAATTGGGCAAGATGTGCGTAAAACGCTCAACAATATGAACACTGCCATTGCGTCTACCGACAAACTGGTTAAACAATTAGATGGAAAAGTTGCACCTGGTTTACAAGCAACTTTAGACGATGTTCGTAAAACTGTAAGATCATCTGAGTCTATTTTGTCGAGCGATGCGCCATTACAACAAGACGTACGTAAAGCATTACAGCAAATGACACGTGCGGCAGCTTCATTACAGTTAATGTCAGACTATATTGAGCAACATCCTGAATCAATTATTCGTGGTAAGACACCAGAGGCCGATGATGAAAAATAAAAACACTCTATCTTTTCAACATCCTAATGCAGCCAAATGGCTGCTTGGGAGCGGTCTGTTTTTAACGGCAGTTGCCATGACAGCATGTTCGAGTTCACCAACGCCAAACTACTATACGCTTACACCTAAAGTCACTCCGGTCACCAGCTCAACTGTGCAGGTGATTGAGGTGTTGCCAGTCGGGATTCCAGATCGATTAGACCGTGCGCCTTTAGTGCTACAAGACAGTAGTGGTAAGTCTACGGTTTTAAACAACGAGCGTTGGACATCAACCATGGGTACGCAATTACGCGATACTTTGTCGGCGGGTTTACAACAAAAGCTAGGCGCAATTGACAGTTATAGCAGTGGGCTTGCTGGAAACAATCAACCGTTATATCGAGTTTCTACAGACTTTTCTCATTTTGATATTGTAGATCACAGCAATATTAATATTGCTGTGTCTTGGGTCGTAAAGCGTCAAATACCGCCTACTCAATTAGAGTCAGCTAATGCAAAAGTAATCACTAATAGAGGATCTCAGCTGAATTGCAGAATTGCTTTTAAGCAGCCAATTGATCAAAAAGCTAAAAAAATGGAAGCAATTGTGAGTGCGTCAAGTGAGGCGATGACTCAAATTATTAATACGGTTTCTGCTTCAATTGTGGCGCTAGATTCAAACAAAAAATCGGTGATTAGTAATGGGGTTTGTTCGTAAAACAAATCGCTTTGAATTAACCCCTTTATTTGTGCAAAACAGATAAAGGGGTTTTCTATTTTAGTTGCCTCGATAGGTTGAATAACCATAAGGGCTAAGTAGTAAAGGAATATGGTAGTGATTTACGCTTCCATCCACTTTAAAAATAACGGGTACTTCGGCAAAAAAAGTTTGTTGTTTATTCTTTTTGAACCAGTCTTCAGTTTTAAAGGTAACTTTATAAACACCTTGCTCTAATTTCTTATTTTCTGGATAGAGCGCAGTAATACGACCATTTGAATCGGTCACTTGCTGGTTGAGTTTCACCCACTGGTTATTGGTATTTTTTTCTAAAACGACTTCAACCTGAGAAGATGGCAACCCCGTTTCTAGATTTAACACATGCACACTTAGCGGATTAGTTTGTGCAAACGTAGCCGAAGCAACAAATAAAGAAGATAAAACAATAAATGATTTAGTCATGGTGAACTCCTTATGAATGAAAAATGGTTTCAATGGCTTTGCTTGCACATTGATTGTCATTTTGTGCGCCGCCAGCACCTGCAACACCAATCGCTCCGATCACTTGGTTCTCAAAACGAACAGGTAAGCCTCCACCTAACAAAAGTAAATTTGCCAGTGAGGTTAAATTTTTTGCATCGGGGTTTTGGTTACTGTTTTGGCTTAAAACCAAGGTCGATGTTTTGGTAGATAACGCGGTGTAGGCCTTTTTTTCAGCAGCGATTAAATTATGCGGACCTACCAGCTCATGCCGTTCGGCAGTTAAAGGGTTACCACCACGGTCAACAACAACGACCGCAATGTTTTGATTTAATTTTTTGCATGCCTCTTTAGCACTGTCCGCTAGCAGGTGCGCAGTTTTAAGATCTAATGAATAGACTTGATTCAAAGCAGGGGGCTGTGCAAAAGTACTATTACCCAATAGCACGGCTGTTAACATCAGCCAGTTCAATTTGTTCATAATGATTGCCTCTATGTCGCTTTGAAAATCTTAAACAAATTGCCTAATTTCAAGCATGACAATCACATTACAAAGTTGTCATCTTTCAAATGAGTCTCTACAAAATGCGTATCCTTATTATTGAAGATGAGATCAAGATTGCCACTTATTTGGTCAAAGGATTAAAAGAATCTGGATATCAAGCTGAGTGCATTCATTTAGGACTTCAAGGTTTGGAAATGCTAAAGAGAGATCAATATGACTTGCTTATTCTTGATGTCATGTTGCCGGACATAGATGGCTGGAGCGTATTACAAGTACTACGCCAGTTTTCAAAAATTCCAGTGATTTTCTTAACAGCAAAAGATCAGGTGATGGATAGAGTCAAAGGGTTGGAGTTAGGTGCAGATGATTACTTGGCTAAACCTTTTTCTTATATTGAATTGTTAGCCCGTATTAAAAGCCTGTTAAGAAGACAGCAATATTTGCAAGAAAATGAGCTGTCTATTAGTGATTTAAAAATGGATGTGATCGCTCATAAAGTATGGCGTAACGGAAAATTAATTGAGCTGAGCAAAACCGAATTTAATTTGTTGCGTTACCTGTTGCTCAACAAAGAACAAATCGTGACACGCAGACAAATTGGTTCCGAAGTTTGGAATATTAACTTTGACACTGATACCAACTTTATTGATGTTGCGGTACGTCGTTTACGAAGCAAAATTGATGAGGGATATGAGTTAAAACTCATTCATACCATACGTGGTTTGGGCTATAAAATTTCGGTTAGCTTATGAACTTTAAATTTCTGCGTTCTCTTGAAGTCCGTATTACATTACTCGTCACGCTTTGTTCTGCCTTAATTTTATGTTCAGTCGGCTTTATGACCTATTTAGGCATTAATCAAATTTTATTGAAGCAGCAAGATAAAGCTTTAGCAGACAGAATTAACCGTTTGGAAATTTTGCTACAAGACAGTGAAAATGTAGAGCAAATCATTGCACGTCCTAAGCTGTATCAAAACATGCTTGGCAACCAAGACAACTTGTTTCTGCTCATTCATAAAGACAAAACTTTAATTAATATTAATCCGCTCCATATTCAGTTACCTCAGCTTGCACAGCGCAACAGTCTTCAATTTCAAGATTTAGCCAACAACTCATATCCAACACGAATTGCGTGGAAAACCATAAAAATTAATAATGAGCCTTATCTGCTCATTGCAGGTAAACAGTGGTCGGAACGCATCAATATTCTTTTACCTTTTCAAGAAAGTCTCTTGATGTATGTGGTTGGGGGCGTGTTTGCAATCTTTGTACTTTGCATTTTAGCGTGTCACCTAGGTTTAAGGTCACTACAGCAGCTTCGTAAGCAAACTCATTCTATTAACGTAAATCAGCTCCAGAAAAGATTAAACCTATCAAATTCACCTTTAGAAGTTGAGCTACTTTCAAAAGATATTAACCACATGCTTGAACGTATCGAAAAGGGCTATACGCAGCTCAACCGTTTTTCTGAAGATATCGCTCATGAGTTTCGTACTCCTTTAAATAATCTGATTGGGCAAACCGAGATTGCTTTAACTGGCGAACGCTCAGTTGAGCAATATAAAGATTTGTTGGTGTCTCATTTGGATGATTACCACAGATTAAAACGAATGATAGATAGCATGCTTTTTTTAGCAAGAGCCGATCAGAAAATGGTTCTTGTAAACAAACAAGAAATAAATATCCAAGATGTTATAGATGGGCTATGCCAGATTTTTGAATATCAGGCTGAAGAACAAGGGTGTCATTTTAGTTTCAACTTAGAAGCTCAGAAGTTATTTGCAGATCCAGAGCTATTTCAAAGAGCAGTCTACAACCTTGTTTTAAATGCGCTGGTTCACGGTGGCAACAACCGAATTATCTATATTTCAAGCCAACATAAGATGATTGAACATAGGCAATGGGTCAGCCTGACTGTGGTGACGGGTGGTATTTCAATTGCTGATGATCAACTTGAGCATCTTTTTGAAAGATTCTACCAATGCCACTCAAGTCGAAGTGATGAGAACCAGACAGGTGGATTAGGTTTATCGATTGTCGCTTCAATTATGGATCTACATCATGGCCTCTATCGAGTTTATAACACGGTCGAAGGGGTATGTTTTGAGCTTGATTTTCCAATTGCAGGTGCCCCAAATAAATACAATTAAATCTTTATTAATGTTCCTTAATTTTTAAAATTCACACTTTGTTCACAGCCCTCTGGCGTATGTTTAAACATATGAAATAAATAGAAGAGGGTCGTTATGAAATTATTATTTAAGTCACTTGTCATTAGCAGCAGTCTTGCAGCGGTTAGCTTAACGCTTCCTTTGAGTACCTTTGCCGACACAAATACGAAACCAGTGGCTGTTGAATCTATTGATATTAATAAATACGCAGGTAAGTGGTATGAGATTGCGCATTTACCTATGTTTTTTCAGCGTAATTGTGTAGCCAATACAACTGCAAACTATTCCATTAACGCGGACAAAACCGTTGGTGTTTTAAATAGTTGTACGAATAAAAATGGAGAAACAATCTCATCTGAAGGCGTTGCTTATTCGCAAAATGAGGGCAACAGTAAATTAAAAGTGAGCTTTTTGCCTTCTGGCCTAAGATGGATTCCTTTTACAAAAGGCGATTATTGGGTTTTAAGAGTTGACCAAGATTATCAGGTCGCTTTAGTGGGTGGCCCAAGCCAGAAATATTTATGGATTCTTTCTCGTAGCCCTCAACTTGATGAGGCGACATATCAATCTTATCTGCAAACCGCAAAAAGCTATGGCTACGACGTTTCTAAACTCATTAAGACAACACAGTCTAAATGGTGAAATGCTGGTTATGTAGATTCTTATATTTATCTCGTAACCGAGTGAACTTCACATAAAATTCATTGCGCATTTTCTAAATTAGAACCAAAAGAAATGCTTTAGATCAGGAAGAATCAATGTCTAATTTTTTTCTGCGCTGGATCGATAGCTGGTCAGATTCAGAAAATGCGCAAGTGGGTGCTTCTAGCGAATATGTCATTGAAAAGAACATTCAATGGTTAAGAATTATTCCTTTTATTTTATTACATATCGCTTGTTTAGCAGCGTTTTGGGTGGGCGTATCTTGGTTCGCTGTGTTCTTCATGCTGGGGTTTTATTTTCTTCGCATGTTTGCAATTACTGCTTTTTTCCACCGCTATCTTTCGCATAAAACTTTTCAGACATCACGTATTGTTCAATTCATTTTTGTACTGATCGGAACCATGAGTGCGCAGCGCGGACCTTTATGGTGGGCAGCACATCACCGTTATCACCATCATTTTACCGACACCGATCAGGACCCGCATTCAGCGAAAGCAGGCTTTTGGTATTCCCATGTAGGCTGGTTTTTAAATGAGCAGAATTTTGCCACTCGAAAAAAAGTCATTAAAGACTGGTTGAAATATCCTGAGCTGATTTGGATGGACCGATTTAGTTTACCTATTGTGATTTTGACGGCTTTAGCAATTTATGGTTTCGGTTCATGGCTTGCACAACATTTTCCTGAGTTAGGTACTAATGGCTTACAGCTTTTGGTGTGGGGTTTTGTGATTTCCACAATTCTATTAACGCATGCAACCTTGTGTATTAATTCACTCGCTCATCGTTATGGCTCACGTGAGTTTAATACCCCAGATGATAGTCGTAATAACTTCCTACTTTCTTTAATTACCTTGGGTGAGGGATGGCACAACAACCATCACTTTTACGCGGGTAGTGTGCGTCAAGGTTTTTATTGGTGGCAGATTGATATCACCTTTTATGTGCTCAAACTGATGTCTTTATTTGGTTTGGTGTGGGGACTAAAGCCAGTACCAGCGAAGGTTTATCAATATAGAAAGATTAAAAACCTATCGATAGAGAAAATTGAAAACGGTGAAGTGTTATGAAAATTGCCATTATTGGTTCAGGTATATCTGGACTTTACGCAGCTTGGAGATTGTCGGAACAACATCAGGTCACTGTGTATGAAAAAAATAACTATTTTGGTGGTCATACTGACACTCACGAGCTAGAGATAGAAGGCGCTAAAGTCGCAGTAGATAGTGGTTTTATTGTGTTTAATGACTACAACTATCCGTTATTTACCGACATGCTTAAAAAATTAGGCGTAGAAACTCAAAGCAGCGATATGAGTTTTTCGGTGAATAATCTGGTCAGTGGACTTCAATATAATCCTTCAAAAAAATGGTCGCTCTTTGCCCGTCCGCAAAACTTTTTAAACCGAAAATTTCTGCAAATGCTCTCAGATTTGTTGCGTTTTTATGATGACAATAAAGATATAGATGTGGCGGATATTGATCCTAATTTATCGATTGAAGAATATTTGGGCCTTCACAAATATAGTCATGAGTTCCGTTATGAGCATCTTTATCCGATGTGCGGTGCCTTATGGTCAGCACCCGTTGAGCAAGTAGGCCAAATTCCATATCGATTTGTGGTGAGCTTTTTTCAACATCACCGCATGTTACAGCTAAAAGAGCGGCCACAATGGCAAACGGTTAAACACGGTTCAGCAAGCTATATTCGTGCTATTCAAAAGAGCTGCCCATCCATTGAATGGAAGTTTGCAGAAGTAAAAGCTGTGAGCCGTTCACCAGAAACAGTTTTGATCGAAACTGTTGAAGGACAAACCCAATACGACTGGGTGATTTTTGCAAGCCACGCCGACGATAGCCTAAGTTTAATTAAAGATACGTCAGTGCTTGAGCAGGAAATATTAAGTCAATTTGGTTATCAAAATAATCGAATGGTGGTTCACCGGGATCTTTCAATTATGCCTAAAAGCCGTTTGCAGTGGGCAAGCTGGCATGTACATGTAACTCATGCATCTCAAGTTCAAAACGAAGTATCCGACATACATTATGGTTTTACCTATTGGATGAACAATTTACAGAATTTATCCTGCGCTACTCAGATTTTTTCTACGTTAAATCCGAATATGAAAATTAAAGCTGAAGACATCTTGGTTGAGCGTAAATATCGTCATCCTGTGTTTGATACAAACGCGATTCAAGCTCAATCTCGTTGGCACGAAATTAATGGACAAAATCGGACTTCGTTTTGTGGAGCGTATTGGGGCTGGGGGTTCCATGAAGATGGTGCCCGCAGTGCAGCACGTGTTGTAGAGCAACTCTTAGCGTTATAAAAATAGGTAAGGAGCTTTCAAATGTTATTAAATAAACTTGCTATCGCTCCTGCACTTATTCGTCACAGACGCTATAGCCCGAAACCGCATCAATTCACATCGACCTTAAATTATTTATGGTTCGATCCAGATCAATTAGATGATATTACAAAAGATTGCTCCCTTTGGTCGACCGATCATTGGAATGTACTAACACTATCTGAAAAAGATTTTTTAAATATGTATCGCGGTTCTATAAAGGATCGAGTCGAGAAAGCGATACTGCAAAATAACAACTCACATCTTCGGCCAGATTGGCAAATCCGAGTCTTGGCTTTACCTCGTTGTTTAGGTTTTAGGTTTAACTCGGTCGTATTTTATTTTGTTTTAAATAAAACTGGAAAACCCGTATTTATTGTCAGTGAAATTACCAACACCCCTTGGAATGAACGAAAAGTTTACATACACGACTGCTCAAAACAACAAAAAATTATGGGTGATTATCAGAGTTTCGATTTTCATTTTGAAAAATCATTTCATGTTTCGCCTTTCATGCCCATGCAGTTGACTTACCACTGGCAGTTTAGTTTTTCAGATCAGCAAAATGTCATTCACATGCAGCTTTTTGAAGAACAAAAACAACTCTTTGATGCCACTATGCGCTTTGAACTTGTGCCCATCACATTTCCTTCACAGCAATATCGATATGCTCTTATGAACAGCCTAGCGCCTTTTAAAATGTTGTTTTCAATATATTTAGAGGCATTTAAGTTGTGGCGAAAAAAAGTTCCATTTTATCGCCATCCTAAAAAGATCAAGGTAGATAAGACATGATAAAAACATTTCTTTATGGTGAAGATGAGTCACTACCGTTACTGCTCAAGAGTCTTCTTAAATTACGTCATGGACAGATTACTTTTCAGGGCGCGTGGAGTGGTACGGTTGGCGAGGTTTCAGACTTACATGCTGTGATTGAAGTTCGCAATCCTTTGTTGATGGATCTGATTTTAAAAAATGGTGTTTTAGGTGCAGCTGAAGGCTATATCCGTGGGGATTGGAGCAGTGAACAACTAGTAGAATTGGTTCAGATATTGGCACGTAATCGAGATGTATTAGACCAGTTCAACCAGAATGTTATTGCACAGGCGAGCCAGTTTTTTCTTAAGGGCTGGTATAAAAATAGAAAGAATTCTTTAAGTGGTAGCCGTAAAAATATTGCCGAGCATTACGACTTAAGCAATGATTTTTTTAAATTATTTCTAGATCCGTCTTTAATGTATTCCAGTGCATGTTTTGAAAATGAAAATATGACACTCGAAGATGCATCTGATTTTAAAAAAGAGCTGATCTGTAAAAAGTTAGATTTAAAACCAATGGATCATTTAGTCGAAATTGGAAGTGGTTGGGGCGGTTTTGCCATTTATGCAGCTCAACATTACGGCTGTAGAGTGACCACCATTACCATTTCACAAGCTCAATACGATGAAGCCATTACTCGGGTAAATGAAGCTGGCTTATCGCATCGAATTGATGTGCAACTCAAAGATTACCGCTTGCTCGAAGGCAAGTTCGATAAGCTGGTTTCAATTGAAATGGTTGAGGCCGTTGGTGCGCAATATTTATCGACATACTTTGATCAGTGTAAAGCGCTATTAAAACCCAAAGGTCTAGCCTTTATTCAAGCCATAACCATTGAAGATTTTCGATATAAAAAAGCATTAAATACCGTTGATTATATTAAGCGCTATATTTTTCCTGGTAGCTTCATTCCTAGCGTGAGTGTATTGACTCAAACCGCCTCTGAGAGTGGTTTAAGGCTAAAACATTTAAATGACATTGGTTTAAGTTATGCACAAACAATTCATCACTGGCGAGCACGGTTTTTAACCGCACGAGAAGAAGTATTGGCTCTGGGTTTCGATGAAAACTTCATTCGCATGTGGGATTTCTATTTATGTTATTGCGAGGGTGGTTTTAAAGAAGGCGTGATAAGCAATGTTCACTTGTTGTTTGAGAGTGCTAGTTACTAACTCAAACAACTCAAGTAAGGAGACTGCTGATGTTTTTGAATTTACTGATTCTAGATTTAATGATCATGTTACTGAGCTGGCTACTTGCCACTCTAAATGGTCGAGCTGGAATTGTAGATGCTGCATGGAGTTTCTGTCTGGCAGTAAACATTATTGTGTCTTCTTTACTCATTTCAGTTGCTCCTGTTGAAGTACGATTTTTTATCGGTATTTTTAGCGGGCTATGGTTTCTAAGATTATTTTGGCATCTGTTAAGGCGTTATCAATCTGAACAAAAAGAAGATGGCCGTTACGCGAGCATGCGTCAAGCCATGGGAAAATTTCAGCATTTTGGCTTCTTCTTATTTTTTATCTTTCAAACACTTTTAGTGCTTTTGTTCTTCTTACCAATGTGGACGCTACTCAATGTAGAAGCAACTGAATGGAGTAGTGGATATAAAGTCACTTTAGTGATTGCGGCCGTCATCATGGCGATTGCCTTTATTGGAGAGCAGATCGCTGATCAGCAGTTATACCGATTTAAATTAAATCCAGATCATCATGGCAAAACCATGGATCAGGGTTTATGGCGTTATTCACGTCACCCCAATTATTTTTTTGAATGGTTACATTGGTTTGCCTATCCAATCATTGGTTTAGCGGCAGGCCAATATTTATTGTGGATTTATCCGTTACTGATGTGGCTGTTTTTATATTACGTCACGGGTATTCCATTTAGTGAAAAACAAGCAATTAAAAGTCGCGGTCAAAATTATCGTGATTATCAACAAAAAACATCAATGTTTATTCCGCGAAAACCCAAAAAATAGGTGCGCATATGGATTTTATTGTTCATCAGTCTTTGAAAATTGTTGAAAGTGGTGTGGTTCCAGATCATGCAATTCGAGCTGCAATTCGTGCTTTAAGCAAAAAACGCTTAATTCAAGAAGGCCGTTATGACCCTGAACAAGGGGCACAGCGATACATGGATGTGCTTAATATGCTAAAACGGAGTGAAATCGCGGTTGAAACAGATAAGGCAAACGAGCAGCACTATGAATTACCAACCAAGTTTTTTCAGGCGGTGCTTGGAAAAAGACTCAAATATAGTGCATGTTATTTTCCAACTAAAACAACGACGTTAGACCAAGCAGAAGAGTTAACACTTCAGCTTTACTGTGAACGGGCACAACTTAAAAACGGCCAACATATTTTAGAGTTAGGTTGTGGATGGGGCTCTTTAACGTTATGGATGGCAGAAAACTATCCATATTCACAGATTACGGCTGTTTCAAATTCTGCAACTCAGAAAAAGCATATTCTTCGACAAGCAGAATTAAAAGGTTTAACGAATCTTGAAGTGCTCACTTGTGATGTAAATGTACTTGAATTAGACCAAGCTCAGTTTGATCGTGTTGTATCGGTTGAAATGTTTGAACACGTTCGTAACTATCAACGTCTATTTGAGAAAATTCAGGGATGGTTAAAGGCAGATGGGCTACTTTGGTGCCATATTTTTTGCCATCGTTTTTTACATTATCCTTTTGAAGTGAAATCAGATTATGATTGGATGTCCAAATATTTCTTTACGGGCGGTTTAATGCCGTCGACTTCCACTTTTTTGCATTTTCAAGAGCATTTAGAGTTGGCTCAACAGTGGCAATGGTCGGGTGAGCATTATATGAGAACGGCAAATGCTTGGCTTGAGAATATGGATAACCAAGAAGTCGAACTGAAGCCACTGTTTAAAAAAATCTATGGAAAAGATGCCAATATTTGGTGGCAACGCTGGCGTATTTTCTTCATGGCTTGTGCTGAACTATTCGGTTTTGAACAAGGTCAAGAATGGGTCATTGGTCACTTTTTATTTAAAAAGAGAGCATTGTAATTTCTACAGCCTATCCCGGCGATAAAGATATGATAAGAACTCGACATGATGGCAAATCTAGTCATCCATTAGCCAAAATGTTCAATCGATATTATTGGTTGCAGATTGCTCTGATTGCATTATCGATCGTAGTCGGGTTGGCTTGTAGTGCATGGGTCATTAAAGGCTCTTTACTTAAAACCGCTTTAGAGCAGGAAATGGAGCATTACTGGTTACGCATAGAACGTGACCCAAATGCAGATTTACCGGATACGAAAAATTTATATGGATATCGGTGGAATACAGAGATTGCACCTCAACCATTTCGGGGCATGCATTTAGAAAGTGGGGTGCACCGAGTATTCGTTGATGGTAAAGAGCGAATGACAGTCTATGGTGAGCATAATGGTCAACATGTTCTGTTGGTATTTGGCGAGAGCAATGTCAATAAGCTGATCTGGTTATTTGGACTTGCTCCACTCATGTTCAGTTTATCTGTTTTATATAGTTTTTTATGGTGGTCAAACCGAAGAGCAAGACGCTATTTTTCCCCAATTACGCGTTTAGCGAATGCTTTAGAAAATATTGATTGGGCACATCAAGACACTCAAGCTTCTCCTTTTAAAGATATTAATACCAATGGCAACATGGAAGCAGAATATCTCAAGCAAGCCTTGGAAAAATATCATCAAGTTTTAAGTGATTTTATTCGACGCGAAAGAGAATTTACGGGAGATGTGAGTCATGAGTTACGCACTCCGCTCACCATTTTGAAAGGTAATGTGCAACTTTGTCAGGCGAAATATGGAGAGGATAAAGCCTTAGTTCGACTTCATAATACAATTGAAGATATGCAGTTATTAGTCGATACCTTGCTGGCAATCGCACGTAATACAGTAAAAAGCTTACCGTCTGAAAAGAATTTTTTATCCAGAATCGTGAGGGATTTAGTCGAAAGTTTAGAAGGGGTCAGTGAGAGTAAGGGGATACATATTCATATTCAACCCGACCTTTCTGAACAGCCACGCTGGTTATATCCCTCTATGACTAAAATGGTTTTAAGCAATATTTTACGTAATGCGCTGAATTATTCTCAAGGCTCACAAATCGACATTATTCAACAAAAAAACAGCCTGATTATTGCGGATAATGGAATTGGAATTTCTCTACCTAACGATGTTAAGGTCCAAGAGCTCAGCGACTCGCAGCTTTCTTTAAAAATTAAAGGCCATGGAATTGGTTTGCAATTGGTGCAAAAGCTTTGCAAACAATTAGGATGGCGAGTGGAATTGTTTGATCGGCAGTACTATTTAGCTACTCATCCTGAGTTGGACTTAGAACAGGCAACAGGTTTAATTGTTGTGGTCTATTTGAGTTAACTTGCAGAACTTTCTAAAGCAATTTTTAAACCGACGCCTGCCACTGTATGTAATAGCTTAGGGTCAAAAGGTTTATCAACCATTTTTCTTAAATTATAGATATGACTACGTAACGCATCACTTTCAGGTTCTTCATCGCCCCATAACTCCATCATCAGTTCTTGTTTGGTCACTACTTTTGGAGATTGACGCATCAAAATTTTTAATAATTTAAATTGAATAGGCGGCAATTCGATATTATTTCCGGCACGAATAACTGTTTGGGTTGCGCTATCAAGAATTAAATCATGAATCTGAATTTTATGATGAGTGACTTCGCCAGCTGCTCTTTTAATTAATGCACGAATCCGCATGACTAATTCATTAAAATCAAAGGGTTTAACCAAATAATCATCTGTCCCAGCGGTAAAACCTTTAAGCTTGTCATCTAAAGTATCTCTTGCTGTCAGCATAAGGACTGGAATATCAACACCTTGTTCGGTGCGTAGCCAGTTGCATAGGTCATAACCCGAGCCATCAGGTAGATTTATGTCGAGCAGTAAAAGGTGATAATGCTGAGATTTAAGAAAAGTCCGTGCAGCATCTAAATTACGCGCATGATCGACGACATAACCATGCACTTCAAGAAATTCGCAGACCGTTGCTGCAAGTTCAAAATGGTCCTCAACCATGAGGATAAAGTGATTACCCATGAGATTTTATTAAGCCATTAATTTAATAGTTGTTGTTTTAATTTAGCATTAAACGGTTCGCTACCAAACCAGATTTTAAAATATTGATTTGCATTCGGATTGTTTAAAGAGCCGAGTAGCTTCTGGTTTAATTTTAGTTCTAGTTTTTGATTTTCATGTTGGTAATAGAGACTATAAAGATCTCCACTCTTAATTGGTGTATATAGTTCATTAATATGATTAAGCGGAGATTTTGCATCAAAGCCGCTAATATTCTTCTTCAAAAAGTGGGCTGCTGCGCGTTTAAATGCCCATTCGGGAATATCTCGGTTATAGCTAAAGTCCATTTTGATACTTTGGCTCTGCCAATTTTTTAAGCAATCTTCAGCAAAGTAACTGACATTTCCCACCTTCTTGCTCGTCACCGTTAAAGGCGCTGAACTGCATTTTTTCAGTTCAGCCGCGTTCGCTTGAGAGACGATGAAGATTCCCAGAAATATCAAGATTCGACTTTTTTGAACGGTAATACCCATTTATATACTCCTCCAAATATTGGTAAAGAACGGTAAAGGCCATTCGCTGGATCCCAATAATCTTGCTGGAAAATAATTTTTTGCTGCTCATTAATCTTCATTTGACTAATTCCATAAGAAGCCATGGTTTTTGAGCGACCTAACATTTTAAAGTCATAGGTCATGTACCAATGGATGTAGGCTGTATCTTGGTGATGAGTTGCACTAATGAGTTTTACAGTGACATTACTCACTCGGGCATTCATACCTTCAAAATGCTTAATCAGATCTTTTTTCTGAGAGAACTGCGAGAGTGTATCGTTGATATAGAGCTGATCAGCGTAAAGATGACTCGCGTTATTCACAAAAGAAGGGGTGCCAAGCGTATTGAATGCGGCAACAAAACGATTGCCAATATCTAGCGCTTGTTGGTCATTTAATTCTATTCCAGTAATTTTTTGTTCGGCTTTGCCGTAGTCACCTGAGTAGCTAGGCACACTTTTACACGCTGTTAAACTTATCAGGGTAATTAGCCCTAGGGCTGTAGTTATAATTTTCATGTCTATATCCGAGCCAACTTTATAAGATTAAATTAAAGAGCTGGTCGTGAAGTTTGCGTGAATTCTTATGTTTTATAATTTGGGTTTAATGCATAGAGTTTTCTGTTTTTGAAAGTTCATCAATTAGGTCTATTCAACTTAGAAGTTTCTTTGGACGTCACACCGTTTAAGATTAATAAATAAGATAAGCTAGAAAAAATTTAATAAAGCAATTTTATTCTAGCTACACTTTGCTCATAAGAGATATAGATAAGTTTTGTATAAATAGAAGGATTCAATAATGAAAACAATTGGCTTATTAGGCGGAATGAGTTGGGAGTCTACAGCACTTTATTATCAACAAATCAATAAAATGGTTCATCGTAAATTAGGAAAATTACACTCTGCTAAGGTCATTATTAATAGTGTCGATTTTGAAGAAATAGCAGCCTTGCAAGCGAAGGGTTTATGGCAAGAGGCTGGCGCATATTTAGCTGAGCAAGCACAAAATCTAGAAAAAGCAGGAGCAGATTGTATTTTGGTGTGTACTAACACCATGCACAAAGTTGCTGCACAGATTGAAGATTCAATTACGGTTCCTTTCTTACACATCGCTGATGCAACGGCAAAAGAAATTTTGAGTCAAAACATTGGTAAAGTTGCACTGTTAGGGACAGCTTTTACAATGGAACAAGCTTTTTATAAAGCTCGATTGCAGGATTATGGAATTGAGGTAATTATTCCAAATGAAGCCGATAGAAAGACAGTCCATCGCATCATTTATGAAGAACTTTGTTTAGGTGTGATCAACCCAGATTCTCAGCAAAAGTACATCGCTATTGTAGAAAGACTCATAGCTGAAGGCGCCCAAGGCGTTATCTTGGGTTGTACTGAAATTTGTATGTTGATTGGTGAGCTTAAATTCTCAGTTCCTTTATTTGATACGACCACCATTCATGCAAAAGAGGCGGTGAGTTTTAGCTTAAATGAAAATAAAAACTCTAATAGTGCCAATCTACATAAGTCTGCTGCAATTGCTGGGAATACTGTTTAGCAATATTTCGAATATCCTTTGTCATTAAACGTTAAGCTTGTGTCGTGAAATGTAAAGTGGCCCATATCCTAACTGTTGTAATTTTGGTTATTGCTTTTATAGGCACTCAATAAAAAACCAAAATATGGAATAGGACATGACGTTGACGAAAGCTATACGTTTCTATGGAACAGGAACGCCAGAAGTAATGCGCTATGAAGATGTAGAAGTAGGAGATCCAAAAGCTGGAGAAGTACGCCTACGTCATGTGGCAGTCGGTTTAAATTATGCCGATACATATTTTCGTAATGGAACCTATCAAATTCCAATGCCTAATGGCATGGGCGTCGAGGCATCCGGTGTAGTAGAAGCTTTAGGCGAAGGAGTCACTCAGCTTAAAGTAGGTGATCGAGTTACTTATACAGGTTTTTTAAATACGTTAGGTGCATATAGTACCCACCGTCTAATTCCAGCAAATGCTTTAATTAAATTACCCGAAGAAATTTCTTGTGAAACAGCGGCAGCCATGACCATGCGTGGGCTGACCGCTGCTTATCTGATGCGCCGCATTTATGACTTTAAAGCAGGCGACTCAATTTTATTACATGCAGCCGCAGGTGGTGTTGGGCTGATTGTTTCTCAATGGGCTAAATTACTTGGGTTGACTGTTATCGGTACCACATCTTCAGAAGAAAAAGCTGCCGTAGCGCGAGCTCATGGTTGTGATCATGTCATTAACTACAGCCATGAAAATGTTGCCGAACGTGTACGTGAGTTAACAGGCGGCGTGGGTGTAAATGTCGTTTTCGATAGTGTTGGCCAAGCCACTTTTATGAGTTCATTAGACTCTCTCAAACGCCGTGGTTTGTTGGTCTGCGTAGGAACAGCATCGGGTCCAATCCCTGCTTTTGATCCGGTATTACTCGCCGTGAAAGGTTCATTATTTGTCACACGTCCAGCTTTGGCAGATTACATTGCAGATCCTGCCGAGAAGAAAGAACTGGCAAATGAATTATTTGATCATGTTCGACATGGACGAATCAAAATTGAAATTAATCAGCGCTATGAGCTAAAGGATGCTGTGCAAGCTCATCGTGATTTGGAAGCACGTAAAACAATAGGTTCATCAATCTTTGTAATTTGAAGGGATTTCTTATGCAAATTGAACAGTTAACTTGCAATATTGGTGCAGAGCTCAGTGGCGTCAAACTTGCTGATGCGATTTATGATGATGGATTATTTGCTGAAATTCGCACACAACTACTTAAACATCGTGTGCTGTTTTTACGAGATCAGCATTTAACCCGTCAGGATCATGTCGCATTTGCAGAAAAATTTGGACAGTTAGAAGACCATCCAGCTGTAGGTAGTCATCCTGATCATCCGGGTTTGGTGCAGATTTATAAACATCCCGAAAGTCCCGTCGATCGTTATGAAAATGCTTGGCACAGTGATGCAAGCTGGCGCAAGGTTCCACCGATGGGATGCGTGTTGCACTGTGTTGAATGCCCACTAGTGGGTGGCGACACCATGTGGACCAATATGGTCATGGCCTATGAGTCGTTACCCAACGATATTAAGGATAAGATTGCAGACTTACGTGCTTATCACAGCATAGAAGCGAGTTTTGGTGCGGCTATGCCGCTTGAAAAACGCTTGGACTTAAAAGCAAAGTTTCCCGATGCTGAGCACCCAGTAGTACGTACTCATCCTGAAACCGGCGAGAAAATTTTATACGTCAACGCGTTCACAACCCACTTCAGTAACTATCACACCAAAGAGCGCGTCAGATTTGGACAAGATGCCAATCCGGGCGCAGCTGAACTACTACGTTACTTAATTTCTCAAGCCTATATTCCAGAGTTTCAAGTGCGCTGGCGCTGGAAGCCGAACAGCATTGCTATTTGGGATAACCGCAGTACACAACATTATGCAGTCATGGATTACCCACCTTGCCACCGAAAAATGGAGCGGGCCGGCATTATTGGTGACGCAACCTATTAAATCTATAGGTTAATAATTTTATCTAATTGAATATTCTAAAAATATATCAGGAGATGCACATGCAATTCTTTGACGACTCATTGCACCCAGAAAATATGGAAAAAGTGGTAATCACGGTTGCGCCGTATGGACCCGAATGGATGCCAGAAGACTTTCCCGAAGATATTCCAGTGACCATGGATGAGCAAATACAAAAAGCAGTTGAGTGCTATGAAGCGGGTGCTACGGTGCTGCATTTACATGTTCGTGAGCTTGATGGCAAAGGTTCTAAACGCTTGTCAAAATTTAACGAGCTTATTGCAGGTGTTCGTGAGGCTGTGCCTGACATGATTATTCAGGTAGGTGGTTCGATTTCATTTGCACCAGAAAGTGAAGGTGAGGCAGCCCTATGGTTAAGTGATGACACCCGACATATGTTGGCTGAACTTACACCAAAGCCCGATCAGGTTACGGTGGCAATTAACACTACCCAAATGAATATTATGGAATTGCTCTATCCTGAATATTTAGAAGGGACTTCACTGGCACATCCTGCGACTCAAGCAGCATATGCAGAGATGACTGTGCCTGCAGGGCCTGCATGGGTAACTGAACACATCAAGCGCTTATGTAAAAACAATATTCAACCGCACTTTCAGTTAACGGGTATGCATGGGCTTGAGACGCTAGAACGTATGGTGCGTAAAGGGTTGTACATGGGGCCGTTAAACTTAACTTGGATTGGAATCGGTGGTGGTTTTGATGGTCCAAACCCATTTAATTTCTTTAATTTTATTCATCGCGTACCTGATGGATGTACTTTGACATCAGAATCTCTGCTCAAAAATGTGTTGCCTTTTAACACCATGTCGATGGCAATGGGTTTACATGCCCGTGTGGGTAATGAAGACACGATCATTGATCATCATGGACGCCGTTTTTCATCTGTAGAGCAAATTAAGCAAACCGTTCGGATTGCCCATGAATTAGGCCGTGAAATTGCCTCAGGAAAAGAAGCCCGTGAAATTTATCGTATTGGGGTTCAATACAACAGTATTGAAGAAACCTTAATCGCAAATGGTATGGCTCCCAATCGTAAAGCAGGGCAAAAAGGCGTACCGCAGCGTAACTAATGTGACAAGGTCTAACGGAATTTAGACCTCAAATGTAGTGCAGCTTATTCGCTTTGTTTTTAAAAGTGCGTTGCTGCACTAGCTAAATAGAAATTATAAAAAATACAAGGAGGTCGTATGAATGCACATCAGTATTCAGATCAGATGAGCGATGTTGATACGTCAATCAGTATACCTCGTCGTTATGCATGGCTTGTTTTTGCTTTGACATTTGGTTTGCTCATTTCAGATTACATGTCCCGACAAGTCTTAAACGCAGTCTTTCCTTTACTTAAAAATGAGTGGTTGCTCAGCGATAGTCAGTTAGGTTTGCTCAGTGGAATTGTCGCGTTAATGGTGGGGTTATTGACTCTGCCGTTGTCTTTAATGGCAGACCGTTTTGGACGAGTTAAAAGCTTGGCGATTATGGCAGCTCTATGGAGTTTGGCGACTCTAGGATGTGCACTTGCTGAAAATTATGAGCAAATGTTTATTGCTCGTTTTATGGTTGGTGTGGGTGAGGCTGCTTATGGCAGCGTTGGAATCGCGGTAGTTGTGGCTGTTTTTCCACGAGAAATGCGTGCAACACTCGCCAGTGCTTTTATGGCGGGCGGCGTATTTGGTTCGTTTTTGGGTGTGGCTTTAGGTGGTGTACTCGCACAGCATTTCGGTTGGCGTTGGGCTTTTGGAGCTATTGCTTTATTTGGTCTCATTTTGGCTTTTCTATATCCAATTTTAGTGAAAGAAAACAGAATAAACGCAGCACCTCAAAATAAAATTCGTAGTAAAACTCAGCACATTAAAAGCCCTTTAAAAACTTTATATTCAAGTCGTTCAGTCATTGCCACTTACATTGGTAGTGGCCTGCAATTATTTGTTGGTGGCACAGTGATTGTCTGGATGCCGAGTTATCTCAATCGCTATTATGGCATGAGTACCGACAAGGCAGGCGTGATGGCAGCGGTCATTTTGCTATGTAGTGCAGTAGGCACAATTCTATGTGGCATGTTATGTGATTATTTAGGCCGTAACTGTCCAGATCGTAAGGTCAGTTTAGCGATTACATACTGCTTGCTCGGTTGTGTTCTTTTATTAATTGCTTTTGCTGTGCCTGTGGGACGTAACCAGTTACTTCTCATTTGTCTCGGAATGTTTATTGCCCTAGGAACCAATGGGCCATCTAGTGCCATGGTGGCCAATCTCACACATAACTCAGTTCATGGCTCTGCATTTGCAACACTCACCTTAGCTAACAATTTTCTTGGTTTAGCGCTTGGTCCTTTAGTCGTTGGCAAAGTATCTGATGTGATTGGTTTACATAGTGCATTTCAACTCATGCCATTGGTCAGTATTGCAGCCGCAGCCGTATTTTTTTATGCCAAATGCCATTATCACAAAGATATCGCACGCTTTGAGCAGCAAGGAATGACTGAGCTTAAAAATCATTCAAGTAACCAAATACAAAAATGCGGGATGAATAACAAATGATGATTCGGCAATTACATATTGATGTATTTTTTGACTTTATTTGTCCTTGGTGTTTGATCGGAAAACGTCAGTTACTGATCGCTATAAATAGATTTTATCAGCTTCACCCTAGCGTCAAAGTTGTCGTGCACTGGCGAGGTGTTCAGCTTATACCTGATTTAGCTGTTGAAGGTATACCATTTCAAACGTTTTATTTGAAAAGATTAGGTAGCTTGACAGCAGTTCGCATGAGACAGGAACAAGTCAATAAAGCCGCAAATAAAGTTGGACTCAAGATCGATTTTGAACAAATTAAGCGCATGCCAAACACGGCTAAAGCTCATCGCTTATTTGATAAAGCTTTAAAAATAGGAACTCCTGAGCAGTGCAATGCGTTGTTAGAACAACTCTTTGCTGCATATTTTTATGATGGCTTAGACATCGGAAATACCACCACTTTATACAAAACTGCAAAACGTTGTGGCTTCCCACCTGAGCTAATCAAAAACTTACTTATTCAAGATCATCAAGATTTTATCTCTGCAAGTACAGGAGGTAATGGTGTGCCTTACTTTATTTTTGATCGGGCTGCTGCCTTAGTTGGAGCGCAATCAGCAGATGCACTTTATCAAGCGATGCATGAAGCACTTTTGGGGCAAGGAGAGTTGATATGACTAACCGATTTGAAGTGCCTTTTGAGAAAATACCGAATTCAGGTGAGCGGGCTTTTTTAAAAATTGGAGATAAAACTCTCGCACTATTTAACGTTGCGACTCAATTTTATGCAATCGAGGACAGCTGTCCTCATCAGGGAGCATCACTATTTAGTGGACGTCTAGAAGGTCGAGTGATTCAGTGTTGTGCCCATGGTCTACGCTTTGATTTAACAAATGGCTGTTTGGTTAATTCTGCTCATCTCAAAGTTGCAACCTATCCCGTAGAAGTGATCGAGGACAAGGTATTTATTGTGATGGGCTATGGGGGAAATCATGAGTAGTTTAGTTTTGAAAAATTTTTCCCAGCGTACAAGAGAATTAGCACCAGGCTTTGTGGTCAGTTCGGTCGTTGCTGCGGCTGCCTGTTTTTTATCAGAGCACTATGGCGCGCCAGTCATGTTATTTGCACTATTACTCGGCATGAGCGTGAATTTTTTAGCAGCTGAAAGTAAATGTAAGGTAGGTATCGAATTTACCGCACGTAGTGTGCTTCGGATGGGCATCGCATTACTCGGCATGCGTATAACTTTGGGGCAAATTACCGCACTAGGTTGGCAACCTGTTGCGTTAGTCATTACTCTGGTTATTGTCACAATCGCCGTTTCTGTTATTGCCGCTAAAATCTTAGGTTTCCAAAAACTATTTGGCATGCTAACTGGTGGATCCACGGCAATCTGTGGTGCCTCAGCCGCATTGGCACTATCGGCTGCTTTTCCTAATCATCCACAAAAAGAAAAAGCGACCTTGTTTACAGTCATTGGGGTCTCTGCACTTTCAACATTAGCAATGATTGTTTATCCGATGATTGCGAAGTGGTTAGAGTTATCGCCACAAGCGGCTGGTGTGTTTCTTGGTGCTACGATTCACGATGTTGCACAAGTGGTGGGCGCTGGTTATAGCATGTCTACTCAAACGGGGGATACGGCGACTGTAGTTAAACTTATGCGTGTGGCAATGCTGCTTCCAGTGATTGTTTGTGCAGCCATGATTACCCGTATGCAAGGAGCAGATTCAACTGGGGAACGACCGCCATTACTGCCTTGGTTTGCGGTTGGCTTTTTAATACTGGCTGGTATTAACAGTACAGGATGGGTGCCAACGATGGTTCAAAATGGAATTAATGACTTATCACGCTGGTTTTTAGTCATCGCAATTAGTGCTTTAGGGATGAAAACTCAGTTAAAAGAATTAGCATCTGTCGGCATTAAACCGATTCTTTTAATGATCGGCGAAAGCATCTTTTTAGTGGTATTGGTTCTTGGACTTATGCGCTTGTGGTTTTAATTTTCAAAATTAGATTTTTAAGGAAGTTCTGGAGTAGCTCTCCAGCTTCCTTATATTTTAAATGATTTCATTGGGCTTCAAATAAAGAGAACTTAATTGAGCAGGGCTTTATTATGACTACGCCACATATTCGGTGACATACCAAATTGGCTAATGAACCAACGCGTAAAAGAACTCGGCATTGAGTAACCTAAAATATCAGACACTTGAGCAAGTGAATAATTTAGATTTTTTAAATAACGAAATACGAGGTCTTTGCGTACTTCATTCATTAAATCACTAAAACTCGTCTGAGCTTCTTCTAATCGACGCTGTAAGGTCCGTACGTGAATACCATGTGTTTGAGCGACTTGATCAATCGTAGCGCGTCCCATTGGCAAGAGAAGATAAATACTTTTACGAATATCAAAAATCATGGTCGATTCATTGCTATTCTGCAAAATATCTAAATAACGCTGTGCATGGTTGGCCATAGCCAAATTTGCTTGAGGGTTTGTATTATCAAGTTCGGCTGCTGTACAAACAATACCATTAAAGTCACTACCAAACTCTAGTGCACAGCCAAAAATCCGCCGATGCAGAGTTAAATCACTAGGCGGGTTGTGAGTGAAATGTACACTTAACGGTCGCCATTTTTGCATCATGAGTGCTGCACAAAAACGATGGGTAATTCCTAAAGCAAGTTCCGTCGCTTGGCGACTATACCCGCAAGTTGTTGTTATAACTTCTTCTCGAATAACTACTGTATCGTCAATTTCTTCTATATATATTTCAAGTGAGTTGTTTAGTAAATTCCTATATCGAACAATCGTTTGCAGCGCTTCTCTCAAAGTATATTGGTAACTTAACAAAAGGCTAATTTCACCAAAATCTGCGATTTCGCGTTGCTCTGCCATATGTAAACCGAATACATCGCAGTTACTCATTTGGGCTGAGTCTTCAAGTAAGGTAATTGCTTTATCTACAGGAATGCGTTGTTTAAGATCATTCAATTGAGTTTGGCTAAGCCCAACACGTGATAATAAATGGTAGGGGTTTAGATCTAATTGCTGAGCAACTGCCAAATAATTTTTTAAAGAGGCGGTATGCGCAAGAGGCACCATTTTATTATCTCCTGTTCTTAATCAGCCATATTCCTTACAGCTCATATCTAGTTATAACTAAAATATCCACATTACAAAAGCTTTTATTTAAGCGCCTAATCGTGATGTCGAATCAATTTTAAAGCTATTCTTTTAATTCATTTGTAATTACAAAAAATATTTTAATTAATTTACGAAATTTTAAAAAGATGTGTCGTCAAATGAAAAGTCCGTGACGTCTTATGTACACCATTAACTGAAATGAGCCTTTATTGTGAATGGAGTTTTATAAAAATTCTTATGCATCCTAGATGGCAAAATTCACAGGCGTTGAAATGGAAAAAATACAAACCAAAGCAACAATTTTAATTATTCCGGGGTTACGCGATCATGTTCCCGAGCATTGGCAAACGATCTTAGAAACAAAGCTAGCAAAGGTTCGTTCTGTACCACCTGTGCAAACCAATAAACTCAATTGTGAAAATAGAGTTGCTGCTATTCAGGCACAACTCGAACAAATACAAGGGCCTGTCATTTTGGTTGCACACAGCGCAGGCGTGCTGATGACACTACACTGGGCAGCAGAATACCAACGAAGAATTCAAGGTGCTCTACTTGTGGCTCCGCCTGATTTAAACAAAAGTTGGCCAGAAAATTACCCAAGCCCAACTGTACTTCATCAAGAAGGGTGGAGTCCTTTACCAGATCAAACACTACCTTTTCCCAGCATTTTGGTTGCAAGCACAAATGACCATTTAGCTCGTTATGAAGCTGTAAGTGAAATGGCAGAAAAGTGGGGGAGTCAACTCGTAAATTTGGGTGAAGTGGGGCATTTAAACCCTGCATCTGGCTTTGGCTATTGGCCTTTAGCTGAACAATTCATTCAACAATTAGATCAGGTCGAACAACCTGCCTAGTACAAAAATACCTGCTTATGTAAACCATTTAAAAGCCAAT